>CAZMYK010000092.1:0-10302 GCA_964570435.1 uncultured Saprospiraceae bacterium
TTACACCAATCTGACACATACCAAACACGCTCTAATGTATAGCAACCATCTGAGCTATATGAGATGGTGTCATCTACCTTAGTATGGCTCACCATACTAGTAAACACGTCATCATATCTAGGGAAGGAGTTTAGGCTAATTGGATCTAAATTCGTAGGACATTCATCTACTATGCTTGTGTCGTTAGGAAACACAATATCTGCAAGTCCGAATTCCCGTTCGGCAATGATTGTTATTAACTGCTCTATTGTATCAGCTGTTCCTCCATCATCAGCAACTATAAATGTTCTTAAAATACTACCGGTCTGACACATATTGATATCTACTTCCTTAGATTCCAGGATCTGGTTAACACTACAGTTATCCATAACTACAGCGTTCACGCTAGGACCATCATACAAGACAGTTGATGCACTTAGTGTGATATCCATTGGGAAGAGAACATTTTGTTCCACGAACCCAAAGACTGTTAGGTCCGCCGTATCAATTGGAAATTCACTGCTGATAGTTATATCTGGCAAGGTCGAAGCAAAGTTGGGTCTTGTTTCATCTACCACTTGGATCGAAGTCATGCAAGAATTGGAATTACCTGCTTCATCTGTCACTCTCAATGACACCATAACTTCGCCTCCGATGTCTTCACAACACAGAATAACTGAAGTGCCAAATTCTGTATTTCCATCTACTCCGCAAGCGTCACTCATTCTAGCAATTTCCAAGACTGCATCTGAACACCCATCAAGACTTCCATTGTCGAAAGTCTTAGCCGTCAATATTGCCATTCCATTTCCGTCTAAGCTAAAAGACATTCCTGATTCGCAAATTGCAACAGGTTGTACATTGTCTTCTACAGTTACAGTGTAGCTTTCCATCGTCATATTCCCACACTTATCATTAAGTCTATAAGCGATAATATTTTCACCAAGTTGAAGATCAACATCTATGCTGCTAGTGTCAAATGCAACTCCGCCTGGATAGAATATGTCTAACTGTAGGTCAGTTTGACAGTTATCGGAAATCCCAGGTTCAGGGATCGTATATTCAGTTTCGCAACTAAGTGCGGCGCTTGAAATGGTCACATCTGGAGGCAAGACTAGAACAGGATCTGTTGTGTCAACAACGGTAATTGCTTGCTTAAAGGTGGCCATCCCGTCATCATCGCAATACCAATTGACCACGGTCCAAGTTCTCAATAAACTTGAGCCACAAGTGCTGCCTCCGGTTAGGATCATATCGTCGTAAGTCAAGGCTACATTACAAAGGAGATCGCTCTGAGGAAATAGTGCTATTCCATCCAGCAAGGGTGCACCAGTTACTGAAGGATCTGGATTTCCATTTTCATCTACGGCATAATCGCTGCCGCAATCGACCGCTACAGTAAGTTCTGGGCCCACCACCTCGCTAATATCAAATTTCATAATCAGTAAGCGCTGATCGCAAGTTTCCATTACTTGTCCACCTTCCTCTCGCACACCATAGGTTCTTGTAATAATCTTATCAATGGTGGCACTATCACAGGCAACATCTTCAAGTTTCTGATTCAGAAGGACGACTTCAAAGTTCGAACAATTGTCATCTATCATCGGAAGTGGGAATTCGATCAACTCGCTACAACTGATCATAGTGTCACGACAATTAATCATAGGTGGCATCTTGTCTTCTACATTAAAGTCCACCTCACAGTAATTATCAAAGCATTCATAATATGCTCGAGCAGTGACAGTTGTGCCCAAATAAATGCCAGTTATTGTATCACTGTCAAGTTCATTTCCTTGTTGATCAAAGAGCACAATCTCGTATGAATCAATGTCACAGGCAGGATCATCTACCACCATAATTGGGGAGACAACTCCCGAGCAAGTTTGGTCCAAAGAAATATTCTGATTGCCCTTGCAAGCAAGGGTACCAGGATCTGCAGAAGTCACTCTGACCTGGAGATTACATTGGTCTGTGTTTCCCGCTAGGTCAGTTGCTTCATAACTAAGAACAGTAAGTCCTCCTGGAAATAAGTCTCCTGATTCTAAGCTGAAGGTGTCCGTTCTCACGACACTAACAGCACAATTATCACTTGCTACCGCGTCCTGGAATTCGACCGATGCTTCACAAATACAGGCCGCTGTTTCAACTACGATATTATCAGGGCACTCAATGTTAGGGAATTGGTTATCTGCAATAGTTACTGCAAAAGAACAGCTTATTTCTTCTCCACAATCTGTAAGCGCAGTAAGCGATGTCATACCTGTCGTGGTAAGTAAATCATTACATGCATATGTAGATCCTACGATATCGGTGATTGAAATGTCGCCAGGGCACTGCAACATGGGAGCTACTTGTAAGTTAGACTCATTCACTACAGCATTACCCATGCTATCAAGATTGACCGTAATATCTGCACAAGAAAGGGCGTCAATACCTAATTGTTGTTGTATTGAAAAGCGAACATTGCACATCACTTCTTCAGTGCTACTATCATCGGTAAACCTAAAAGTTCTGGTCACACTGATAGGATCACTATTACAACCACTTCCTGCGCCAATAAAACTAGAGTACTCTATATTAAGACTTCCTGTAACTCCTTCAATCATTGCGCCTTCCAGGGATAAGAACCCTAGTGAGTCTCCAGCCTGGGACGGAAGGTCTCCAATGCAGCTTATAGTAACGGGATCGGGGTTGGGGCAGGTAATTTGCAGGGATTGGCCTACTAGATTAGGACTGCTTAGAATTACACATACTGCAACGCTAAGCTGAAGGCATAATGCTTTCATCTTTAAATCTGTTTTTGGAATGAAAATAAATCAGTTTTAATAACTTACTTCCTCAGGATGATTGTAATCTATTGGGATATAGAAATGTAAATATACGATTATTTTTTAATATGTAAAAATCACTAAACATAATTATGTCTTTATGGCGATATCCTTACATTTGATCCAATGAAAGTAATTCTTGACTACATCCTTAGCTCAATTCATGCTGTTTACTTCGGTATTGTATTGGTTTTGTTTGATGTGTTGCAAAGAATAGCGTTTCATCTTTTCGGTGCAAATGCACATCAAAAGGTAGTTAATACACTTAATGCCTTCCTGTGCTATGGATGGTATCTGACTGGTTCGCATATTGAATTTAAACTTGTAGAACCGCTCCCAAAGAATAAGGCGGTCATTTTTGTTGCTAACCACCAGAGCATGTTTGATATTCCTGGGATCATATGGTTCCTGAGGAAGTTTCGTCCACTTTTCGTATCCAAAATAGAATTGTCTAAGGGTATTCCCAGCATCTCATACAATTTGCGGGTTGGTGGAGCAGCCTTGATAGATCGGAAAGACAATACCCAAGCACTTAAGGAAATTAGGCGACTCGGAAGATACATAGCGGAGAAAAAATACGCTGTAGCAATATTTCCAGAAGGTACAAGGTCTAGGAACGGGCAGCTCAAGAAATTCGCAAGTGGGGGTATAGCTACCTTACTTAAGGAATGTCCAGAAGCCCTAATTGTCCCTATTTGTATTGAAAACCTATCAAAATTCAATCCCAAAGGTATCTTTCCTCTTCGAAGCTTCACAAAATTAAAGTGGACTGTCCTAGCACCCATTGATCAAGTAGGTAAGACCCCTGATGATATTGTTCAAGAAAGCAGGGCGGCTATCGAAGCTATGGGCAATTTCGAAAAATCGCCCATAGCAGTAGAACAATAGTGAATAAATCATGGTTTTAGGCTAGATCTGTTGATCCCTCAACTTCTGAAATTGAGAGTCCAATCAATTGTTGCCAAACTATTAATAATTAATCTATTGGTCTCGCCTTCTGAATAAACTTGCAATCAACAAATCCAGATCGTCATTATTGCACGAACATATGATGTACGATCATAACCGTGCATTTGGTTTTTATGAATGTGATATTTTTGGTTTTTTAGCTATTTCACACATTCCCGTATATTGTAATCAGAATTAAGAGATGAGTTTAAGTGGTAAAATAGTCGATCTAATCAAGTCCAAAAATGAGGAGGGCCTCGAATTGCTGTACGACAACTATTCAAAAGCACTTTATGGTATTGCCTTCCGCATTCTCAATAGTCATGAATATGCTGAGGAAGCTCTTCAAAATTCCTACCTGAAGGTGTGGAAAAATATATTCCAGTACGACGAGCAGAAAGCCACACTTTATACTTGGATGGCCCAGATCGTGCGGTATTCATCACTGGATATAAGGCGTTTGAAGTCCTTTGAAAGACATGAAAAAACTGAAAGTTTCGAAGCACGCGTACATAGTAAGAAGTCGGTTTCAACAAAGACGGATGGGCTTGATGCACAAAAAGTATTGGAAGACTTAGAAGAAAAGTACAGCATAGTCTTAGACTACCTGTATCTCAAGGGTTATACACAGCAAGAGCTTTCAGATGAGCTCAACATTCCGCTTGGCACCATTAAGACCAGACTTCGCAAAGCCATATCACTAATTCGCAATAACTTGCAAGATGAGAAGAAGCTCTTCCTTGGACTGCTCTTGCTTGTTAGTATAATAATGCTCGTTAAAATCGTAGTATTTTGAATTTAGAAGAAATAAAAAAATCTGGTCTTCTAGAGTCTTATGTTCTAGGAACACTTTCGGGATCCCAAGTCGATCAAGTCGGACAATTCCTGAAGGACTTCCCCGAGCTTAATACTGAAGTAAGGGAGATAGAGCGCGTATTTCGAGCCTATGCTGAAATTAATGGTATCATGCCACGGTCCGGCCTGAAGGCTGATATTATTAAAGAAATCACAGGTAAGTCAGGGCCTACAAGTAAGCCTAAGGATCCCAATACCGGTAGTGGTTCTAGGTCGCTTTTAATTCCCCTTCTTCTTGTTTCCGCAGTTGCACTTGGGGGATTACTGTGGGGTTTTACCAAGGTTAAGAAAAATGCTGACCTAGAAAATCGATTACAAAGCATCAGTGACGAATACGCTGCCTACCGTCAGACTTGTGATTCCTTGAGCGGCGACAATGCCGAGCTAATTGCAATGATGAATACCATCACAAATCCGGGCAATCGAATAATCCAACTTACGCCGACTGGAAATTTCACTCCGACCACTTTATACTTGCACACGAATCAAGACCTACAATTGAACTACATTCAGGCAATGACTCTGCCTTCTATTGGAGCAAATCAAGCCTTTCAACTTTGGTCGCTTAAAGAAGGCTTAGACCCCATACCGCTTTCTGTATTCTCAGGAAATGAGCAACAAATCTTCCCAATTGACTACGAAGAAGGCACCAGCACTTATGCCATTACTATTGAACAAGCTGGCGGTGCAAGTGTTCCAAATCTCGCTCAATTAATTGGCACCATTAAGGTATAGCACGAAGGATTTTCAGGTAAAATGGGCTTAGCTTGCAAAAGGATAAGGTAAATCCGAAGGGGGACGTTTCAGAAACTAGGTCCACATCTTCCTTCAAGGTAATCCCTTCATACTGCTCTCTTAAACTCTTCCCTTGATCACTTCCTCCACAATTTCAGGATTTAGCAAGGTACTCACGTCACCCAAGTTGGAGGTCTCGTTGGAAGCAATCTTTCTTAGAATTCGTCGCATTATTTTGCCAGACCGAGTCTTGGGTAAGCCAGGTACGATCTGCACCTTATCTGGCTTGGCAATTGGGCCTATTTCCTTAGCAACAACATTTCTGATTTCCTGCTCCATCCCTTCGGAAGTCTGACCGTTAATAATCACGTAGGCATAGATCCCCTGACCTTTGATTTCATGCGGATAACCGACCACTGCTGATTCCACCACCAAGGGATGTTCATTGATTGCGTTTTCAACCTCAGCTGTACCCATTCTATGTCCTGAGACATTAAGCACATCATCTACCCTACCTATCACCCTTATCCTGCCTGCCTCATCTCTTCTTGCACCATCTCCTGTGAAGTAGTAACCTGGGAAGGTTGAAAAATAAGTCATTCTGCATCTTTCGTGGTCACCATAAGTCGTCCGCAACATAGAGGGCCAAGGAAATTTGACGCATAAGAGTCCCTCCACATCATTTCCCTCTACCAGGTTGCCATCTGAATCTAATAAAACCGTTTGTATGCCAGGCATTGGATAAGATGCATAGGTGGGTTTAGCATCTGTAATTCCCGGCAATGGTGTGATCATAATCCCACCTGTTTCAGTCTGCCACCAAGTATCTATGATTGGTGAATTGTGTTTTCCTATATGTTTGTCATACCAATGCCAAGCTTCTTCATTAATGGGTTCTCCTACGGATCCAAGTAATTTTAGTGCGCTTAGATCATAACTTGCTGGCCAATGATCACCCTTAGCCATTAGGGCTCTAATAGCAGTTGGTGCAGTATAAAATTGGTTAACCTTATGCTTTTCGCAAACTTCCCAAAAGCGTCCGGCATCAGGATAAGTTGGAACACCCTCGTACATGAGGCTAGTTGCTCCAGCTAGGAGGGGACCATAAACAATGTAGGAGTGTCCAGTAATCCAACCAATGTCAGCCGTGCACCAATAGACATCTCCTTCTTTGTATTGCATTACATTTCTGAAAGTAGAACAAGTGTAAACCATATAACCACCACATGTATGAACAACTCCCTTTGGCTTACCTGTGGAACCAGAAGTGTACAAAATGAATAGCATGTCCTCTGCATCCATAATTTCTGGTTCGCATGCCTTTTTCTGTCGATGGACGACGTCATGCCACCACACATCAGTATCATCACTCCATAAAACTTGGTCTCCTGCATTTTTCTGTACGACTACGTTTTCTACTGAATTGCAACCAATATCCATGGCTTCATCCACCACAGCCTTAACCGGAATGTGCTTTGCTCCTCGATTGTTGTAATCTGAACAAATGATCATCTTGGCCGCTGCATCATCTACCCTATCCGCAAGTGCCTGTGCAGAGAAGCCTGCGAAGACTACAGAATGTACTGCGCCTATCCGAGCGCAAGCAAGCACACCAATTGCTAGTTCTGGAACCATGGGCATGTAGAAAACAACACGATCTCCCTTGCTAATGCCCAGCTCTTTAAGGGCATTGGAAGCCTGGCATACTTGTTCCAAGAGTTCGCGATAAGTAATATGTTTTGAAGCTTCCTTCGGGTCATTAGCCTCCCATAAGATGGCCGTCTGATCTCCACGTTTTGCTATGTGCCTATCCAGACAATTGTAAGTGATGTTTAATTTACCTCCTTGAAACCATTCTATTTTGGGCTCATCAAAGTTCCAGTCCAGCACCTTGTCCCATTTCTTATACCAAGAAAAGCTTTCAGCTTCGGAAGCCCAAAAGGCTTCAGGATCACTGACACTACTATTGTAAGTTGCCTTGTAGTCTTCAAGGTCTTTGATCTGATGAGTCATATTTTGTTTTTAATGTTCTGTTCCGCTACCCGAGCCTCTTGGGATACGGATGTTCTCCACCATTTCTTGAACGGACTTTGGGGGAGGTGGAGTGAGTCTGCTGATGACTAGTGCTATAATCATATTGACCAACATCCCAATGGTTCCGATCCCTTCGGGCGATATCTTGAACCAATACTGGTCCGGGGTCCCGCCTCCAAATTTGAAATATATAATGTAAGCAGCCGTAAATACGAGTCCGACAATCATTCCAGCAACGGCACCGTAGTTATTCATCCGCTTGTCGAAAATCCCCAATATGATCGCAGGGAAGAAGGATGAGGCAGCCAGTCCGAAGGCAAAAGCTACGATTGCGGCGACATAGTCTGGTGGATTGTAACCTGCAATACCAGCAACCACTACGGCAACTGCAATAGAAATTCGCGCTGCTCTTAACTCGCCTTTTTCAGTAATTTTTGGTATCAACCATTTCTTCAATAAGTCGTGAGAAATTGAGCTAGAAATCACTAACAGTAGTCCTGCCGCAGTCGATAAGGCGGCGGCTAATCCACCTGCCACCATTAACGCAATCACCCAAGCAGGTAGGTTGGCAATTTCTGGGCTTGCTAGGACAATAATATCGCGGTCAAAGGTGGTTAGCTCATTCCCCCTCCAGCCCCTCGGTGTGGCAACATCATCGACAAATGCTGCATTCTTGTCATTATAATATTGGATCCTTCCATCACCATTCTTATCCTCATGTTTGAGCAGGCCAGTTTCTTCCCAACTTTTAAACCAAGAAGGCACTTCCGAGTATTCCACATTATCTATGCTGGTAATCACATTTGTTCTGGCAAAAGCTGCAACTGCAGGCGCAGTAGTGTACAAGATGGCAATAAATAGTAAGGCCCAGCCTGCTGACTTCCTTGCATCCCGAACCTTGGGAACTGTGAAAAACCTAACAATAACGTGTGGTAGTCCGGCGGTTCCAAGCATAAGAGCTGCGGTGACACAAAAGAGGTCTATCTTGGGCTTATTAGCCGTTGTATATTCATGAAAGCCCAAGTCGACAGAAAGCTGGTTAAGCTTCGTTAGAAGTGCAGTCCCATCGGCCATCTTGCCACCCATCCCTAATTGCGGAATTGGGTTATCGACGATCTGCAAGCTCACAAAAATCGCAGGGACAGTGAAAGCGAATATCAGGACGCAGAATTGGGCCACTTGGGTATAGGTGATGCCCTTCATTCCTCCCAGCACAGCATAGAAGAATACAATCGCAACACCGATCAAGACACCTGTTCCGAATTCAACTCCTAAGAATCTGGAAAAGGCAACACCAACCCCCTTCATTTGACCCACAACATAGGTGAAACTTACAAAAAGGGCGCAAATAACAGCTACCAGCCTTGCTGTCTGAGTATAGTATCGTTCGCCAATAAAATCAGGCACTGTAAATTTCCCAAACTTCCGTAGATAAGGTGCAAGCAGCAAGGCTAATAGCACATAACCACCTGTCCAACCCATGAGGTACTGAGCACCATCATATCCCATGAATGAAATCAGACCTGCCATCGACAAGAACGATGCAGCAGACATCCAATCCGCGGCAGTGGCCATACCATTCATAATAGGATGCACACCACCCCCAGCTACATAAAAGTCTTTAGTAGATCCTGCTCTAGCCCAGATAGCAACACCGATATACAGCGCAAATGTAAGCCCAACTATCGTATAAGACCATAACTGTATGCTCATACCTCATCCACTTCAAAGGTCTTATCCAACCTATTCATCAAGCCAACGTAGACGAAAATCAATATCACAAAAACATAGATTGCACCTTGCTGAGCGAACCAGAAACCGAGGGGAAAGCCACCTAGGTGAAATTGATTCAAGTATTCCGCGAATAATATTCCGCAGCCATAGGAAACGAAAAACCAAATAAGTAGCAGTATGGCCAGGTACCTTAAATTTTTTCGCCAATATGCCTTCCGCTTATTTAGATCCATACAGGTAGTTTTATTGAATTCCAAAGTTAATATAGAATATATATTGGCTATTCTAAAAAAGATACCAATGAAAAGTAAGTGTCTGTGCAATTTTCCAATAATAAATCAGCTTCGACTAGTAAGAATTTTCTATTTATAAAGTGTTCCATTTAGGGGTCTAAAACCATGCCACCAAGTATTCCTATATTCCGCAGACAGTCCAACTTGCAATCATTTGTTACTCCAGAAAACCCAAGAACCAAGTTAAATTTCAGAAAAACCCAGATAACAAGCATTTAAAACATATCTGGTAACTGTAGAAGGTAACAGCTATTACCTTACCACCCTCCAAAGGACCAAGCAATATTTAAATTTCAACCTGAATCTTAATTATGAAAAAATCACTTTTACTTATTTGTACAATTCTTTGTACATATTCTCTTTCTTTTGGAACTCCAGAAACTATATCGCCAGCTGCAGCTAATGGCATTGTAGCCTTCGAATTAGATTTAGCATGTGCTGAACCTACAGTTGATACTGCGGCGGTGACTGAGGTTAGAGTTAGAGTAGCGCAAGAAAATGTTGCAAGCGGCTTTCCAAGTAACTTCACCATGTATCCTTCCTACACCATGAGCAAGACAGGCCCGGGGATGTACTTTTTTGAATATGACACTAAACTACTTTCTGCTGGCAATACTCCTGGCAATTGTGGCCTTCGATTTTTCTTCGAATTAGATACCTTAGATGCGATGAGCATGCCTGTAACAGAAATAGAATTCCTAGGAAATGACTGGACTAGCAACGCTTATCAATGTAAAGTTGCATGGCATGGAGGCACAATCAGAAAGCTATTCTATCGGGGATCTGAAGATATTAAGCTAAGTGCAGCCTTTGGGCAGCAGACCTTATGCGGAGGAAGAAATGTAACCTTCGAAATGGACGCAAATACATTGGACGCTAGTATCGATGTAATGCTT
>CAZMYK010000093.1:0-10249 GCA_964570435.1 uncultured Saprospiraceae bacterium
TTTATAAGTATGCTAACTGGTTTCTAGTGCTTGCTGGAATAGGACTTTTCATCTACCAGATGTACGGATACTTTTTAGGAGGACACTAAACGAAGCTGTTGGGCCGGTCATTAGCAAGCATTGACTTAGCTTGGGCTCATTTACCTAAGAAGGTTCTGCATCTCAAAAAGCATCAATTTTCTATCCATTCAAGGATGCGTTTCGCCCTATTATCCCACGTGTATTCTTGGACTAGCTGAGAATTACCGCCGGTTTCAGGGAGGGCTTCTTTTGTTAAGGCACTTAACTTTAAAGACAATTCTTCGGCGCTTCCAACTTTAAAAAAGGTCACTTCAAAGCCTCGTTCCGCAAGTTCCCTTATCGAAGGGATATCTGATGACAAGATGGTCAGTCCAGCATAGGCGTATTCAAAGAACTTGATGGGTGAGGTATACCTTGTGCCCTCCCTTTTGTCGAGGGTTGGCAATATCCCCACATCCATTTTATTATATAAGGTATATAATTCTTCGCGCCCGACAGGAGGCAAGACAGTGACAAGGGCCTTATTGTAACTAGGAAGCTCTTCTTCGTGTGCGCCCACTATGTATATATGTCCCTTAAAATCTTCCAGGAGCCACGAGGCCTCAAGGATCACATCCACTCCCTTCCAAGGGCCATGGCTTCCGGCATATATAAAATTAATCAATTCTTCTTGTGCACCTTCGATTGAGGTGCTCTTCCATTGCTCTATTCCATTCGGACAGACCAAAATTTCTTCTTCTCTGATCCCAAAGTCCTTCTGTAAGTCCTCCTTAATCCCACTAGAAACTGCAACAAATCGATCTACAACGGAATAGGCCGACATTTCCTGAACCAAGGAAACCTTCTCCGAAACACGATGATAGACCTTATGAGATTCAAAAATTAGAGGGGCCTTAATCTTTAACCAAGAAGGTAATTTGCTATAGAAGTATATAAAGGCAAAATCTCGCGTAAAGACGAAATCTGGCCGAATACTAAATAAGCGAAATAAGACGGTCAGGCAGAATAGTAATCTGGACCATTTTTCTGCTCTTCCAAGACCCAAATTCAGCACAGAAACGGGACTTACGCCATAATACGCCTTTCCTTGTGTAACATTCGTAGCACCCCTATACCAATCAACCTTAGCTAGGCTTCCAAAAGCTTTCACCATCGAATCAGCCTGATATACATTAGCTTTTTTTATATTTGTTTCTTCTTGGTATATGTAGGCAAGCCTCATATGACAAATTTAGTTAAATTGTAGTCTAAATTTTTATAACCCTTATGAAAAGACTTAGTATCATCTCCCTTGATGGGGTGAATTGGGATACTGTACAACCCACCTTAGATGCTGGCAAGCTACCCTTCATTCAGGGTCTAATAAAGGAAGGAAGTTCATCTGTCTTACAAACTCATAGTTTCATTTCGAGTGGCGCTACATGGCCATCTATCCATACGGGAACCCATCCTGGTGAGCATGGAATCTTCTTTTCTCATCGGCAATTGAAGTCAGGCACCTATGAATTTGTCAAAAAAAGCGAAAAAGATATTCCATTCAAGGCGTTTTGGCAAATTGCTTCAGATGAAGGTATCCCAACAATTGCCTTTGACCTGCCAAAGGCCCCTTATATTAAAAGTTTGAAAGGCTTGGTATTGAACAGTTGGGGAGAAGAATCTCCATGGTACGCACCAAGCTACCCCAGGAACTTGAAGAAAGAAATTCATAAGAAGTTTGGAAGACATCCCTTGCAAGAATTCTATCATAGACCTATGAAATCTACCAAGGCATGGCTAAAACTAAAACAAGACCATATTGACGCTTTGAACAGCAGATTTAAGATCGCCAAGTATCTCATGCACAAGCAGGAGGACTGGCAACTATTTATTATGTCGATCAATGAGCTCCACCTAGCAGGACATCTGTTCTGGCATACAGCAAATGAAGGCCATCACAATTATGATCCTGAACTTCGAGAAGCGGTGGGAAATGTGATGGAAGAATTGCTAGTTATTACAGATAGGGGCTTGCAAGAACTTTCGGAAAGTAATCCAGAATCCTGCCAATTACTTCTTTCTAACAATGGTATGGGAGAAAGCAAGACCCCGATCGCAGTGATGGATATCCTTCTGAAAAAGCTTGGATATATGCATGGTGCTATTCCTGAAGCCGATAAAGTCGATCGGATGAGTTTCAATGTAATTCAAACACTGGAAGAAAAATTGCCTATGAAACTGGTCCAAACCGTCAAGGCGGCTGCACCCAAAAAGCTATGGTATAAGGTCACCAGAAAATTGATCCACTCTTCGAAAGACTACAAGAAGTCTCAAGCCTTTCCAATGCACAATGATGTGTCGGGAGCCATAAGAATCAACCTCAAAGGACGAGAGCCCTCAGGAATCGTTTCTATCGAAGACTACGATTCTGTGTGCAAGGAGATTTGCGAAGACCTAGAAACTCTAACAATCAATAAAACGGGGATCAAGGCCATAAAGAAAATTATCCTTGTTCAGCAAGAATACCCTGGGGAAAACATGCATGAACTCGCAGACATTCTAGTCATCTGGAATGATGATAATTACATCTCCTCAATAGAAGGAGAAAGCATTGGCAGTATTTCGGTGAAGGACCTTAAAAGGGCAGGTGCACATACGGAACATGGCATTTTCATCTTGGATGAGCAATTAAGCAAGACTATTGACAACGAAGAAGAATTTTTTCAAGACCTAAACATATACCCATCAGTTCTGAACTACTTCGACATCCATGAACCTACAAAAATTAAGAATCAGTAAGTCATGAAGTATGTGCAAGTAGATAGTGAAAGAAAAGTTTCTGCGCTTCAATTTGGCTGTAGCAGGCTTGGAAAGGCTTTAAAGGAAGACACTAGCAAGATAGGCCCGCAGATTCTGGAGCAAGCCTTAGCAAGTGGAATCAACTTCTTCGATACAGCTTCAAATTATGCATATGGGAATTCTGAATTGCTGCTGGGCGAATTTGCGCGAAAACATCGAGATAAAGTCTTTGTGGTTACCAAGGGAGGTGTCTTAATTTCGAAGAAGGCATCCTATGCAAGGTTCCTAAAACCCATCTATGGTTTGCTACGCCCCATCGTGAACAGGATAAATCCATTAAAAAGGCATAAAAAGCGCACTAATTTCGACTTTGACTTTTTAAGAACTACATTGAATGAAAGCTTGGAGAGAATGGGATTGGATCATGTGGATGTCTATTTTACTCACAACCCTAGTCATGACGTGCTTAGAAATCCCAACACAAGTGATTTTTTTAGCAGTCTGAAATCAACAAATAAGTGCAAATATACTGGGCATTCTGTGAAGCAGGTTGAGGATCTGAACCAACTAGCAAGTTTCGATCAAGTGGACTTCGTACAAGTCCCTCTGAATTACTCCAGCTACAGTGAGGGACAGCTAGAAATTCTACAAGAATTAAAAGCAAGGGGTATAAAAATCATTGCAAGATGTCCCTTCGCACGGGGACTTTTAACAAACCACAATAAAGTCAAAACTGGGCGTTTACATGGTAGTCGGGACAATGAAATCATTGAGAAAAAGCGGAAACTAAAAGAAAGGTTCAAGCTTACAGAAATTGAACTTGCACTATGGTTCGTGAGAGATATGGGCATAGCAGATTTTATTTTGTTTAGCACATTTAAATCTGACCACCTCGCAGAAAATATTCAGGCTTTTGACAAAGAAATTGACTCGGAATTTTCTTGGAGAGATTTAATTACCTCAATGCACTAAGTTATGTCCCTGAAAACAATTAGAAATCTCCTTTGCCTCTTGCTAGTACTAGCAATTGTCATTCTATTTGGGAGGTATTTAATTTTTCAGAAGCTATTCCTTTTCTTGGACATCGGCAGCGATACGATGGCTCTCTTTTATCCCAGCTACTTGGAAGAAGTTAGGACAATTCGCAGTGGACAAGTGCCGATGTGGTCATTTTCAAAGGGAATCGGGCAGGGTCAATTTACATCCAACATTTTATCACCATTTACTTGGATAAGAGTCCTTCTTGGAGAACAATATCTCGCCTATGGGATAGGCTGGATTCAAATGCTTAAGGTATTCCTAATTGCCTTCGTCGTTTTTAAGCTCTTTAGATTTCAAGGATTATCCTGGGAAGCTTCCTTCTTAGGCAGCGTCCTATTAAGCTTTTCTGGCTACGTGGTTATCGGTTCTTGTTGGTATGGGCATTCAATGAGGATCATGTTAATGCTCCTTGTTTTACTAGGTGTAGAAATGTGGCTTAGCAAACGTAAGTGGTGGTTAATTCCCTTCCCTTTAATATTCTTGGCAGGACCTAGCTTGCTTTTTGCCTTCGAGTTGGTCATCATCTACCTTGTTTTAAGGCTAAGTCTTTCCTCCAGTTTGAATTTCAAGTCGATCGGAAAATTATTGAAGGATTGTTGGAAGCCACTAGTGACTGGCATCCTATTCATGGCGCCCTTTTTAGGTTTTAGGATCTACCAACTGGTATATAGTCCTCGAGTAGGTGGAGCTGCTTCTTACATTGATAGCCTCTCGTCAGTAGGAATTTTCAGCTTTAACGATGCACCACACTACATGACCATACTGGCCCGTTTCTTCTCAAATGACCTGTCGGGAACGGGTGATTCCTTTATTGGATATGGAAACTATCTTGAGGCACCATTGTTTTATTGTGGCCTAGCGAGCCTACTTCTAGTGCCACAGCTGTTCTTCCATCTTCGGAAGAAACAAAAAATTGTCTTTGCTGGGCTTCTGGGTTTTTGGGCATTGATCCTAGTCTTTCCCTACTTCAGATATGCCTTGTATGCCTTTGCTGGAGATTACTACAAGACAGCAGTTTCCTTATTCATTCCATTTACTTTAATATGGATCGCCAGCCTTACTTTCGATAGGCTAATAAAAGGCGCAAGGGTCAATCTACCTGTGCTTGGGATAACAGGTGCAGCTCTCATAGGCCTACTTTTTTACCTACCTCACATATTTGTTCATATTCCAATAGATCGCGGCCTAAGGTGGACGCTTATTACTTTCATAGCTCTGGAAATGCTTGCGCTAGGAGCATCCAATTTCATTGCTAAGAAACAGATATTTTGGCTCTTTTTTGTGGTACTTGTTCTGGTCGAAGGACTTATCCAATCCTACCCAGCAATCAATAAACGGAAGGCCTTAGGTAACGAGACCTACAAGCAAAGAACTTTCTACAATGATTATTCCGTGGAAGCGATCAAGTACCTTAAGTCCATAGATTCAAGTTTCTTCAGGATTCAAAAACTAAATGGCTCGTATCTATCTGGCTTAAACGATAGCCAAGCTCAAGGCTACTATGACACTAAGTCGTACCGATCTCATAACCACAACAACTACATCCAATTCTATCTTGCCATGGAGATGATGGAAGGGCGAACCGAACACGCTTCCAGGTGGATAGAAGGATTAAATCGAGCACCTGAGCTACATCCCTTTTTCCAAATTAAGTACATGATCACTGATGCAAAGGAAAAGAAAAAGATGCCAGTCGACTACTATGAGAACTTGGGTGACCTAAATGGACTAACGCTATATAAAAATAAGACACCAATTCCGTTTGGCTTTTTCGTCGAAAGTATGATTACTGAGAGCGAATTTAAGGGCCTAGAAACCTACTACAAGAGATTAAATTCCATCTATAAGTCGGTCGTGATTCCAGATGACGAAGTGGGCAAATACCCTGCACTGAAAAGAAGAAATCTACAGAGCATAGCTTCTTCACTTTCTCTACCGAGCTATAGCAAAAAGCTCGCGGATAGGTCTTTTCAAATAAAGTCCTTTGCTCAAAATCGGATAGAGGGGCACGTGAATCTAGACAAAGCAGCCATGTTGATCTTTTCCATGCCCAATGATGCAGGGTGGAAGGCCTATGTTAATGGCGAGCAGAAGGATCTTTCTTATGTTGATAATGGTCTAACTGGTTTGTATCTAGGGTCAAGTGGGGAATTTGAAATTTTGTTGAAATATCGACCGCCCTTCTTAATGCTTGGACTGATTTTCCTACTGCTAGGCATCGCGCTCTACGTCTACCTTCTCCGTAGGAAAAAAGTGTTGCATGCCTTCATTGGAAACAACGACTTAAAAGAACTTGTTATCGAAATCGCGGACCAGAAGGAGAGTAGTCCAGCTCCAGTACCTCAGGTTAAGAAGAAGAAAAAACCTAAAAAGTAAAAGACCTCACATCACTTACACTAGGAATCAGTAATTTCCAAGGAGGCACCTTTTGTTGGTACATAAAAATGGTCATTAGTATGCCACCAGAAATGACATAGGCAATCGAAGTAGCCCATGCAGCACCCACAATGCCGTGGCTAGGAACCAGGAGGAAGGCAAGCAGGATGGTCGCTATCACACCAGCCCATTGTGCCCAGATGTTGTAGTAGAGATTATCATAGGCCCGGTTGTAATTTAGAAAGAGTGTTTTTACATTCAGAAAAACGGTACCCAAACATAAAATCCTGAGGGGCTTAGCAGCAAAGGAAAATTCACTTCCAAAAACAAGATTTATGGCGAATGGACCTAGGATGAATAGGACCAGCGCAAGAAATATTATCAGGTAAAAGACCAACTTAAAGTAACGTACAAAGATCACATTTCCTTCCTTGCGATCATAGCTAATTAGGTACGTTCGTAAGACCTCTTCAATGGGAGCTGTTGCCAATAACATGAAGTTTGACAATTGACTTGCCAAGGCATATATTCCAAGACTTGCTAAACCAGAGTAAAATTCCACAAACCAGATCATCAACCTCTTGTTCAAGAAATGTCCCACGATGGCCGCATAGCCTTTACCCGTATATCTAAGAAAGGAGGACTTGACATCACTAGATTTATAATCAAGTCTTCCGCCATAGTTTTTCTTCACCAGGGAATAAGCATATAGGAGGGCAAGCAATTGGACTGCCAAAATAACTAGGAAGATGAGCGAAAATTGCGCATCAAATCCACGAAAAGCGACCAGAAAATAACCACTTGCATAAAGCACTACCTGGACAAAATTGGTAATTAAGAGATACCTATTCATATCACGAAATGCCTTAAAAGCCTGGAGGAAGGACTTACACAGCTCAGTGAGATGTTGGAAAACAAAGGAAAGAATAAAAAAGATACCGTAGAAATAGACAAAGTACTCCTTTGGAATAAAGAGGTATGAAAACTCTGTCCTGCATAAGTATATGAAAATGATGAAGCTTGCCACAAGGACAATGCTTGTCAAATAGACCTTCACCGTCAAGCCCATGATCTTAGCCGTGTCGAACTCAGGCCTAATCATATGAAAAACCGTGCTTCGTTTGGCATCAAAACCTGTGACAACTATACAAAGCGAGATCCCTGCCATGATGTAGGTATACAAACCATTTCCTTCCGGCCCGAGCAATCTAATTAGGAGGACGGAATGCAAGAGGGAAAAGATCACAACTGGGATCCTTGTGAGCAAAGATTCTAAGGCATCTCGATTTAGCTTCTTACCCATTTCTTAACTCTTAGTGCTGGCTTTTTGAAGTTCCCCTTCGTAAGAGTCCACAATCCTTTCCCAGGAGTATTTTTCGGAAGCCCTCCTTCTAGCCTTGGAAGCTAGTTCTTGAATTCTTTCCTCGTCCTTAACTAGTTCGTGTAGCGTGTGTGCAAGGGCTTGTGAATCATAGGCAGGTAGTAATATTCCTGAATCTGCCACCATTTCAGCTGTGCCACTGTGGTTGGAGGTAATCGTAGCGCAAGATGAGGACATGGCCTCAAGAATAGAAACAGATGCATTTTCGAACTCTGATACGAGGCTAAAAATCTTTGCCTTCGCTAAGAGGTTCTTGTACTTTTCAGAACTGCTATCCAGCCAGCCATGTAGGACAATCTTGGTTTTGGACTTAGGTGCAAGTGATTTTAGCAAATTCATTTCTGGGCCGTCACCACAAATATGAACTTCATAGTCGATATTCAACTCACTCACTGCTTCGATCAAGTTATGAAAGCCCTTCCTCCGCAGCATCCTGCCAGTGGAGAGAATTATATTTTCCTTGTCTTGCGTCTGCTTTGGAATGTCTATCCCGTTAGGAATGACTACGACATCTCTTTTGTTTTCAGGCATATAAGGGCGGATCAAGCCAGCTAAAAATTCAGAGGTAGTCGTGATAGAGGCACATGCTTTCAGCAAGCTCCTAATCCAAATAGGCGTAATCTGGTGAATTAGGCTAAATCTGTCTGGATTGTAGTTGGGCAGGTCACTGCCATGCGCTGTCATGATGAAGGGAATCCTATATTTCTTAGACACCCACCTTGCAAGGATTCCAGTCGAAATGATGAAGTGGCAGTGAATCACATCATAGGACTCAGATTTCATATGTTCACGCAGAAATTTTCGGCCCTTCCAAAGGAATCTTAAGTGCTCCAGCGGGTAGCTCATATTGGGTAATTTCCGACCCACAGCTAGCCTGTATATCTTTACGCCATCGATGTCCTGCGCATCCGGAAGCCCTGCCAAGCCCATGCTTACAACGTTCACGGAATGTCCTCTCTTCACTAGATCTTCGCAGATCCTCTTACACACAGGACTAGCTCCTCCTCCTAGAGGTGGATATTCAAAATTAAGAACTAATACCCTCAACCGCTTCTTGCTTTTCCCTGACAATAATTTTCTTTATAGAGTAAGGAGCCTCCACTCGATTCTCATAGTAGCTTTTGTTCAACATATCAGCCAAGAGCCCAGAAATAAATATCTGAAGGCCTATTAAGAACGAGAAGAGGGTTACCAAGGGCCAAGAAGTTTCAGACATATCTTGTCCTTGTAGGTACTGATAAAAGGTAATTAACCCACTGATGAATCCAAAAATGATGATTACCAACCCCATACCGCCAAGAAGGTGTAGGGGCCTGACGGCAAATTTTTTCCAGTACCAAACAGATATCATATCGATAAATCCCTTCATCCCTCTGCGCCAGGAGTACTTGGACTTCCCATGCAATCTAGGCCGATGATTTACGACCATCTCGCCTATTGTAAATCCCTTAATTTTCAACAATGCTGGCACAAAACGGTGCATTTCTCCATACAGCGATAGGTGGTCAAAGCACTCCTTCCTATATACCTTCAGGGCACAACCAGAATCGTGGATTCCATCATTAATGAGACTGCTTCGCAAGAGGTGGGCAGTTCGTGAGACTATTTTCTTGCCAATAGGGTCCTTCCTGTTTTTTCGCCAACCAGAAACCAGATCTAGGTCATTATCAATCAAGTACTTAAGCATCTTAGGAATGTCATGCGGGTCATTTTGTCCATCCCCATCCAAGGTCACTATGAAGTTGTTTTTGGCCTGCTTGATACCTGCATCAAGTGCTTGAGTCTGTCCGAAATTCTTGCGGAATTCTATTATTGTGATTGGGTCAAGCTTCTTAAGTTGTTCTACTGTACTATCGGTGGACTTGTCATCGACAAATATGATTTCAAATTCATAGTGGTTTTCTTCACAAACCTTCTTTACCTCGTTAAAGAGGGAAAGGACGTTTCCTTCTTCATTAAAGACCGGAATGACTACAGATATGGATTTTCGCAAATTATTGGGTTTTAATACTCAGCAAGATACAAATAATGATTCTTTCTATACACAAGTGTCGAGCAAGTTCCCTTACAATGCGCCAACGTAATTATTAACGGGTAGGTAAATCTGCTTTTTAGTCTCCCCCATTTTCGTTCGTCTATCCAGACCTGCATTTTGCCGAAAAGAGGCTAAAAAAACAGGTTTTTAGAAATTATATCGGGCTTGGATCTGTTTTAAATGGACAATAGTACAAGACGAGTCATATGAACAAACGCAGACTAGAATCCAAGTTACGATCAGTAGGTATTGCCTACCTACTATTCTTTGTTGCAGGTGCACACTACGCCTACCTTAGTAAGTGGGGTACTCAGATTCTATTTTGGATAACATTTGGCGGTCTCGGAATCTGGTGGTTGATTGATATATTTAGAATTCATCACCTTGTTGAAAACTATAATGATCCCATCATTGACGAAATTGAATACCTCGAGGATCGATACAGAGAACGAGATGATTTCGCGGATCTACGAAGAATGAAGGCCATCAGAAGTGGCAACTTGCTGGAAGATCGCTGGTCTTAAAACTTCCTGAACTTCCCAGTTCTACTTAACTTTTAGGGACAATCTTCATAAGCTTTTAGCGCCAGTAGTTGTTTGCAGCTGCTACGGTCTGATAGT
>CAZMYK010000094.1:0-10244 GCA_964570435.1 uncultured Saprospiraceae bacterium
AAACAGTGTATGACCGAGAAGTTCTAGAAGATAAGTTAGCGGAGTACGATTGGTTGCACTTACACCACGAAGATTTCACTGGCCAATATGGAAAATTTTATGCCTCTCAACATACACAGAAATGGTATAGGGAGAACCAGAGAAAGATGGAAGGCCTGGCTTCATCACTTGGCTTTGGAAAGGTATCACAGCTTAAGCTTGCCGTTGCCAAGAAGATCAAGGAATATATTGCAGGAGGTGGCTTTATGTTTGCCATGTGCTCAGCAACGGATACCTACGATATAGCCTTAGCATCTGAAGGTATTGACATCGTTGGAAATGTATATGATGGAGATGGTACTGATCCGGGTGCACAGACTAAGCTCAACTATGACAATACTCTTGCTTTTAAAGATTTTCGGCTAGTCATGAATCCAATGGAATACGAGCACTCAACCATTGACCACAAAAAAAGAAAAGTAACCCCTAAGACTGACTACATTACCCTCTTCGATTTTTCAGCAAAGTACGACCACATACCAGCCATGCTGACACAGAATCACACCACAACCGTGAAAGGCTTCATGGGGCAAGCTACTGCTTTCAGCAAGGCCTATGTTAAGTCCAGCGTCTTAGTTCTAGGAGACAATAAGGCGGACAACGAGGCAAGATACATCCACGGTACTCATGGTTATGGAACTTGGACCTTCTACGGGGGGCATGATCCAGAAGATTACAGGCACTATGTAGGGGATCCTGAAACAGACTTAAATCTTCACCCGAACTCACCTGGGTACAGATTAATCCTAAATAATGTGCTTTTTCCAGCAGCAAAGAAGAAGAAAAGAAAGACCTAGAATATGAGAATCATACTTGCAATTTTTTGCTTTTTTGTACTAGGCCAATGTTTCAGTCAGGACCCAGTTCATGATGAGAAGTCCTTCGATGCTCGCTATGCTAGAAATATCAAGAAATCTAGAATAAATGGAGTCTACATCCCTAAGAATTTAGACGAAGCCATGATGGAAATTCAGGCTCTTTCCTCTAAAGAGGCCCTCAAGAAGTTCCAATATGGAAACGAAGACCTCGTCTGCAAGCGCTTGCACTTCGGTTTGGGAAGGTGGATGATCTATAACTGGAACTTGTACGAAGGCTCACGATTCTCGCACTATTTAAAGGAGCAGGGCCTATCTCACCCAGATGACCAAGCCCAGCTTGTTATTGTTAGTCTTCATAGACAGCTCAACAAGAAGGAAGTAGATGTCGAAGGGCAAATCGAAGGATTTATTAATGCTAGAGCTGCCGAACGAAATGGCCAGCTAAAGGTTCTGAAAGAGGAGACACGTATTCGCCAGAATAAGTAGGTGCTTGTTGGCACATATAACTATTTTCTTACATTTGCAATCTAAAACAAGCAGCCCATGGCAAAGAATTTGTTGATTGTTGAGTCACCTGCAAAGGCAAAGACAATAGAGAAATACCTCGGAAAGGACTTCAAAGTAAAATCAAGTTTCGGACATATTCGAGACCTAGACAAGGGGTCAAAGGGCGTGGATATTGATAATGATTTCGAGCCATCTTATGTTGTTTCGCCAGAAAAGAGAAAGGTTGTTAAGGACCTGCGGGAGTGGGTTAAGAAGGTCGATGAAGTTTGGCTGGCAACTGATGAAGATCGAGAGGGTGAAGCCATTTCTTGGCACTTATGCAAGGAGTTGGGCTTGGATGAATATAGTACAAAGAGAATTGTATTTAGAGAAATAACTAAGCCAGCGATCAAGTCGGCTATTGAGAAACCACGGAAAGTGGACCTTAACCTAGTCAATGCCCAGCAAGCAAGAAGAATATTGGATAGGTTGGTGGGATTTGAGCTTTCGGAGACCTTATGGAGGAAGGTGAAAGGTAAGCTTTCTGCAGGAAGAGTCCAATCTGTCGCCGTCAAGTTAATCGTAGAGAAAGAAAGAGAAATCAGGGACCATAAGTCTAAGAACTACTACAAAATAGTCGCTGTTTTTGAAGTTGACAATGGAAAGGGTAAGAAGGTTGAGCTCAAGGCAGATCTTAAGGATCGGATAGAAAGTATTAAGGAGGCGGAGGCTTTTTTGACGAAGTCAAAAGGGGCAAATTATTTAATATCGAACATTGAAATTAAGCCAACTCAAAGAAAACCTGCTGCTCCATTTACGACTTCAACCTTACAGCAGGAGGCAAGTAGAAAGCTAGGCTTCAGCGTTAATAGGACGATGTCATCGGCTCAAAGGTTGTATGAGCAAGGTCTTATTACCTATATGAGGACGGATTCTAATAATCTTAGTGACTTGGCCTTGCAAGGTATCGAAGAAGAAATTATAAAAGAATTTGGGAAGGACTTTTCGACGCCAAGGAAGTATAAGTCCAAGAATTCTAATGCCCAGGAAGCGCACGAAGCAATCAGACCGACCTACATTGAAAACAAAGGAGTAGGTGCAGATAGGGACCAGCAAAGGTTGTATGAGTTGATATGGAAGAGAACCATTGCATCACAGATGTCGAATGCAAAAATCGAAAAAACAGAAGTTAAGATCGCAAGTTCACAGATTTCAGATGCCGATTTCAGAGCAAGAGGTGAGGTACTGAAGTTTGAAGGATTTTTGAAGGTTTATATTGAATCAAAGGATGACGATGAGGAAGATGATGCAAAGGGAATGCTACCACCACTTCATAGGGGACAGGAGTTGAAACTGAAAGAATTACAGGCGACCGAAAAGTTTACAAGACCACCAGCTAGATATACGGAAGCCAGTTTGGTCAAAAAGCTAGAGGAACTTGGGATAGGAAGACCTTCAACTTATGCACCCACGATCACTAAGATCATGGAAAAAGAAAGAGGCTATGTCACTAAGGAGAGTAGGGAAGGAGTGGAAAGAAAGTACCAATACCTAACCTTGGTTGATGATGAATTGACTACGATTGAGAAGACTGAAACTACTGGAGCCACCTCAAACAGGTTATATTCCACAGATATTGGTATGGTCGTTACAGACTTTCTTGAGCTTCATTTTGGAGGAATCTTGGAGTATGGATTTACAGCTAATATTGAAGAAGAATTTGACGTTATTGCAGAAGGAGGAAAGGAGTGGAAGGAAATGCTTAGAAATTTCTACAGCCCATTCCATGAAAAGGTAGAAGAAACAATCGCAAACGCTGAGAGAGCAAAAGGGAAGAGGGAGCTAGGCAAGGATCCTAAGACTGGTCACACGGTACTAGTACAGATTACGAGGTATGGTCCAGTGGTGCAAATTGGTTCCAGGGAAGAAGTGGGTGAAGAAGGCAAACCTCAATTCGCTAATATGAAGCCTGGTCAATCTATGGAAACCATTTCCTACGAAGAAGCCATGGAACTATTCAAGTTGCCTAGGAAGCTTGGGGAGTATAAAGGCGAGGAACTGACCGTCAACTCAGGGAGATTTGGTCCCTATGTAAAGTATGGTGAAAAGAAATTTGTGTCCCTTCCAAAGGGAGCTGATCCACTAGAGCTAAGCACTGAAGAAGCGCTTGAGCTTGTCAAACAGAAAGAAATCGAAGATGCACCGATCGGGACCTACCAAGGTGTCGATATCACAAAGGGCAGGGGGAGATTTGGTCCTTTCTTGAAATACAATAACCTTTATGTGAATGTTCCTAAACGCTACGATTTTGATAACATCAAAATTGAGGAGGCTCATGAACTGATCGCGGCCAAGATTGAAAAAGAGGCAAATCGATACATCCAACAATGGGCAACTGAAAAAATTTCGATAGAAAATGCTCGTTGGGGACCAGTTGTGAAATTCGGAAGAAAGTTTGTTAAGATTCCCAAGAAGGGTGATGAAAAAATGACAGCTGAGGAACTGAAGGAGGTGAGTCTAGAAGAAGTCAAGAAGTGGATCGAAGCTGAATTGCCTGGTTCTTTCAAAGAAAAGAAGAAGAAGGCCGCAGCGAAGAAGAAGGCACCGGCCAAGAAAAAAGCCAGTGCAAAGAAGAAGTAAACTAGACCTTATCACTAGCAAGAACTAGTCGTGCAGTGCGGTCGGAAGCTCCTGGCTTTCCTAGTATTTGCCTGAGTTCTTGATAATCCTCTAGTAACTTATGCTGATTGAGGAAGAGGACTTGCAATCGGCTACAAAGTCGATTTGGTGTTAATTCGTTTTGCAAGATTTCCTCTACTGCAGGTCTATCAAGAATTAGATTCACAAGTGAAATATACTTCACCTTTATAACCCTTTTTCCGATCGCGTAAGATATTGGAGAGGTTTTGTAGGCAACAATTTGCGGAGTATTAAATAGGGCAGTTTCCAAGGTAGCTGTGCCGGAGGTCACCAGAGCAGCTGCAGCTTCGTCCAACAATTCATAAGTACTTCGTTCAGAGAATTTCAGATTTGTGCCGGCTGCATCAGAGTGTCTAGCATAGAAATCTCTTCCATGTTGAGGCATTACAGAAACTTCGAATTCGTATTCAGGCATCAAGGTTGATACTTCTGAAAAGATCGGCAACATCTTTTCGATTTCTTGTCTTCGGCTTCCTGGAAGGACGGCAATCAAGTTCTTAGTCTTCGTATTTTTTTCAGAGCTGTGAACCTCGTCCAGTAATGGATTTCCTACATAGGTAACTGTATAGCCAAATTTTTGGTAGAAGGCCTCTTCGAAGGGGAAAATGACAAAAACACGATCCATCAGATCATTGATCTTATGAACCCGATTCGTTTTCCAAGCCCACACCTTGGGAGAGATATAGTAGTTAAATTTGCACTTCTTTAAAGACGACTTGAGCTTTTCCGCCACTCTAAGGTTAAACCCCGGGAAGTCGATGAAAATGATCTGCTCAGGCCCAAAGTCGATAATGACTTCAACGGTTTTGGAAATGTTCCTGAGTACTTTTCTGGCGTTCTTAAGCACCTCATAAAATCCCATGAAGGCGAAGTCTTCATACCTCCTTACTACATTAGCACCTGCTCGGGACATCTTAGGTCCTCCATACGCTCCTATGATCAGATTAGGATCTTCCGAGAGCAAGGACCTTACAAGATTGGCTCCATGTAGGTCACCACTTGCCTCGCCAGCAATGATGAATATCTTACGCACCGAAGAGGATATCTTTGTACATAAAAATCCAAGCACCAATATATATTACAGTGGGTATGACGAGGCCCCTCATTGTATTGTCGAAGCGCTTTTTTCGGAATATTTCGAAGGGAAGAATATTACTACAAATTCCCAGAAGCGCCAATGTCCTAGTCCTTCTAGCGGCACTGCCTGAGGTCACCTCGTCCATTATTCCAGCCGACTCCATGGCTTCAAACACGATCATAAAGATCGCATAACCAACAATCGGGAGGCATATGCCAATGACTAAGCCGAGTAAAATATGATTCTTGTTCAGCATAACTAAAGTTTCTCGAAATGAACTAAACTAGGAATAGCTTCGTGTTTTGTTAGATCGTGCATGCTGGGGACTACCGAGACATAGTTCTCTGCTAAGGCATATAGGTCAGTGGATTCATCATGGGTCTTGTGCACAAACTCTCCTGTCAACCAATAGTATTTCTGCCCCCTCGGATCCTTGCCCTCTTGGAACTTCTCTATCCAATTTCCATCAGCTTGCCGGCAAACCTTGATGCCTTTGATATCAGATAGCGGTCCAGACGGAATATTTACATTCAAAAGATGACAATCCTTTAGACCATTTCTAAGTATTTCGTGTGATATTCTCCTTGCATAGTGACCAGCTGCTGTAAAATCTGCACCAAATGATAGATTTAATAGCGAGAAACCAACTGAGGGAATGCCTTCAAGGCTAGCCTCCATTGCAGCGGACATTGTTCCTGAATAGATGATATTAATAGAAGCATTCGATCCATGATTTATCCCCGAAACGCAGAGGTCTATTTTGCGATTTTTCAGTAGGACATTCTTTGCCAGTTTTACACAGTCTGCAGGCGTGCCACTACATTCATATGCTTCAATTCCATTGAATATATCGACCTTTTTAAGGTGAATGGGTTTGGTGAGAGTAATAGCATGACCTTGGCCAGATTGAGGGCTATCAGGTGCAACTACGACAACCTCACCAAGCAATTGCATTTCAGTGATCAGTGCCTTAATACCTGGGGCTGTAATCCCGTCGTCGTTCGTAACAAGTATCAGTTTCTTCTCCATTTATTTGAATTCCGCGATTACGGTTTGATTTCCTTTTACAATATCTCCGATCTTTACTTTGATTGCGGCATCGAGCGGCAAGAATAGGTCTACCCTTGAACCAAACTTGATGAACCCCATTTCTTCACCCTGCGTCACCTTTTGTCCCTCTTTGACATACCAGCGGATCCTGCGTGCGACGGCTCCTGCTATTTGTCTCATCAAGACAGCACCATATTTATTTCTTAGCACCAGCGTAGTCCTTTCATTTTCTGTTGATGACTTTGGATGCCAAGCAACTAGGAATTTGCCAGGGTGGTATTTAAAATATTGCACTTCTCCAGAAGTGGGGACACGATTGACATGTACATTCAAGGGTGACATAAAAATCGAAACCTGGACTAGTTTCTCTTGCAGAGATTCATCTTCCATTGCTTCTTCGATCACCACTACCTTGCCATCAGCAGGGGCATATATGAGTTTATCTTCGATAACTTCAATTCGGCGATCAGGATTCCTGAAAAATTGTAAAACTAGGATTAACATCACAATCGCTGCTGTCAGCAGCAACCAAAATAGGCTAGGAAGCAACAAGGTGCCTCCATAGACTAGCAATCCAAGTATGAGGATTGATATCACGATTATCTTACTTCCCTCCCTGTGCAACATTGGCATACCTAATTATAGTAGATTGTAGAATAAGAGCAGTAAACATACGAAAGGTATCACGAAAATAAAACTGTCGAAGCGATCTAAAAATCCACCGTGACCTGGCAGAAAAGAACCAGAGTCTTTTACCTTAAAATGTCTTTTCAGAAAGCTTTCAAATAAGTCTCCAATACCACCTGTTAGCCAAACGATGAAGCCTAGAAGGATGTAGAAGGTTAAGGGGTAGCCTCCAAATATGAAATGTAATGCGATGGCAGAAAATATTGTTAAAATCCCCGCACCGATAAAGCCCTCCCATGTCTTGCCAGGAGAAACCTTGAAATACAATTTTGTCTTTCCGATTGCTGACCCTACAAAGTAGGCAAAGGTATCACTAGACCAGATCAAGAGGATAATACAAAGTACTAGCTCCCACTGAAAGGGAGGCTTCAAGAGCACAATTCTTAATAGGAAAAAAGGTATCCCGAGATAAATTAGGGCAGTTAACGGCGAAATCTTCTCTAAGAAGTTTGCTCCTTTATTAATGATCATCAGAATTGCTAGGGTAGTCATGATTAGACAGCTAAGCACGATACATAGTAGCAATAAATTTCCCTTGACAGGATAAAACATTGATAATACATAGGGAAGAAAACCAAGTAATAATGTGAACATCATAATGGGATTCTGCACATCTCGTCTTAGCATTCGAGTCAACTCAAATGAGGCAAAAAGCGCAACTAAACCAAAGAGTATGATCGAGCTAATTTCACCACCGTATATTGACCCGATGACTACCGCCCCAAAGATGATACCTGTAATAACCCTAGACTTCATGCTCTCTAACTTTATTTCTAATATAGTACAAAAGCCCTATTCCCATTAAGGCAGAGACCAAACCCACCGACCAATGGATGCCTTGACTTTCATTGGGGTCGAGCGCAGCTAGTTCAAGATCGGCAAAGTAAAGAGCTGCAATAGGAATTGCATTGTTAATAAAGTGCAATAGGATCGGCACCCATAGGTTTCTGGTATACAGGAAGGAATAGCCTAAGAGCGCGCCAAGTAACATTCGAGGTAGGAAGCCTTGGAATTGTAGGTGAAAAAAACTGAATGCTGCAGCGGAAATCCAGACAGCAAGATGTCCATTTTTGCTTGACTTCTCCACAAAGTCCATGATTAGTCCCCTGAAAAGCAATTCCTCTCCTAGCGCTGGGACAATGGCAATGATCACTAAGTTAAGTAGGAAGACTGGAAGGCTCGGCATTTCTAAGACCTTAGCCAAAGTTGCAGCGGTGGTAGACTCCTGATTAATCATGAAGTCTGCCAAAGGTATGTAAGAGTTGATCGTATAACTGTATGTCACAGCAGGATAAGAAACTACACAAAACAAAAAACAAAGTGCAAGTAAAGTGAAATTGACCTTCTTCTTCAGGCGTAGCAAGTCCCACTTTTTTTCTTTGTAATTAAGTACAACAAATAATATGCAGGGAATGATAAAAGTGAATATGTGACCTATTAGTAGGATCCACCTTAAGGTCATGCTGTTCAATCCTGCGAGGCTTCTTTCTCCACCTTCCATTGTCAAGGCGATAAAACTAAAAGATGTTATCTGTGCCAGGATGATGCCCCCGGCAATCAAAACAAGCAATCTTAGAAATGCTCCCAACATAAACAGGAAATAAGTAATTTTACCATGCAAATGTAAAAGAAGTATGACAAGATTAAGTGTGAATATTAATAAAGTTGCCCTCCTGCGAAATTCAAGAGAAGGTAACTTTCCTAACTTGTATAAGATCGCACAAGATTGTGAAACCTTCGGTGCACAGGGAATTACAGTACATCCTAGGCCAGATGAAAGGCATATCAGATATGCTGACGTACCGATCTTAAAGCAAGAAGTGAGCACAGAATACAATATTGAAGGCTACCCTTCACGCAAATTCTTAGACCTAGTAGTTGAGGTGAAACCAGACCAGTGTACCTTGGTGCCTGACGCACCAGGCGTACTAACATCGAACACAGGCTGGGATACCATCAAAAATTTAGAATTCTTGAAAGATGTGGTGAGCGAATTACAAACTGCTGGTGTTAGGGTTAGTTTGTTTTTGAATGCCGATCCCAATATGGTAGATTCAGCAATTAGGACGGGGACGGACAGGGTTGAGCTCTATACAGGAACTTACGCACTAGACTTTTTGAAAAATAAAAGTGAAGCTGTGTTGCTGCATAGTGAAACTGCCAAATTAGCTGGAAAAGGAGGCTTAGGGATTAACGCGGGACATGATTTGAACCTAAGTAACCTGGCATTCTATAAGCAAAATGTCCCCAATTTGAAGGAAGTTTCGATCGGGCATGCCTTGATCGCAGATGCGATTTATTTTGGCCTAAAAAATACGATTCACATGTATTTGAAAGAATTGAAGTAGTTTGCATTTTTGAATAAAAGCAAATTTTTTGTTCTTTTGCGTGCGTAGAGGGGGAACTGATCTTCTATTTTTAACACAATTTTGAGCATAAAGTCACAATTTTGCTTTTCGTTCGTTTATCAATTGTGTTAAGAAATAATTAACGTTTTCTTAATACACCTGTAACAGCGATTTATTTCTGCGCATATGCGCGTATTAACTATTTAACCAAAATAATTTAATATGAAAAAATTTTCACTAATGTTGTTTGCCTTCCTATGTGCTGTAGGAACGATGATGGCGCAACGAACAGTAAGTGGAGTTCTTACCGACGAGTCAGGTGAGGCACTAATAGGTGCTAACGTGACGGTCAAAGGATCAACTACTGGAACCATTACAGATTTTGATGGGAACTATTCACTAGAAGTTCCTGGCGATGAAAGCGTATTGGTATTTTCTTACGCAGGTTTCTCCACTCAGGAAGTTGAAGTAGGAAGTCAAAGCACAATCAACATTTCTCTAGCTGAAGGTCTTGCCTTGGATGAGATTGTTGTGACTGGCTTAGGTATTTCTAGGGACAAAAAGTCTTTGGGATATTCAACTCAGGAGGTGGACGGCTCTGTAATTGAGGAGTCTCAAGAAACCAATATGATTAACGCACTCTCAGGAAGAGCTTCTGGTATCCAGATTCAAGGTGCTGCTTCAACTTTGGGTGGTTCTTCGAGAATTACCATTAGAGGTTCGAGTTCATTCCTTGGAGAGAATCAGCCTCTATTTGTAGTGGATGGTGTGCCAATCGATAATTCGAATTTTGGAACAGCAAGTCAACAGAGAGGATTTGGAGGAGCTACTGCATATGACTATGGTAACATGGTTCAAGATATCGACCCTACAAGTATCGAAAATGTGTCTATCCTTAAGGGTGCAGCTGCTGCAGCGCTTTATGGACAAAGAGGAGCTAATGGTGTGATCTTAATTACAACTAAGAATGGTTCTAAATCTAAAGGAATTGGAGTAGAAGTTTCTTCTAATACTTCTTTCGAACAAGCTCAGAACTTC
>CAZMYK010000095.1:0-10198 GCA_964570435.1 uncultured Saprospiraceae bacterium
GTCTCACTACTTAGAAAATGGTTGAAAGAGAGCTTTGACCTCAGCGAGGTCACACAAATCTTCACGCAATGGCACGCCGCCTATTTTTCAAAACCAAGGCAATGACTAGGCCTAAAAGCAAACCACTGATTACAAGTAAAATGTACCTATTTCCTCCTCCAGAAAAAACAACCGGTTGGTCATCTCCCAGCAAAACAAAGGTCGACCAGTAATATGGGAAGACATTGGCACTAGTGGCAAGATAATCTAGTTTAGCGCTTCTTAGAGCTTCATCTTTTGGATCTCCATTTTCAAGATTCTGATAGAAATTTTTCATAATCTCACTCGTGGATTCATCGTTAGCTTGCCAAAGACTCATCACTACATTCTTAGTGCCGGCGTGTCTAAAGGCCCGCCCGAGCGACATTACCCCTTCACCTTCACTATATTGACCAAGACCTGTATTACAGGCACTCAAGACAACCAGTTCACTAGGAATATTCATATTGTAGAGCTCATGCGCATGAAGGATATTACCATCACTTCCTTTTGTGTCAGTAAAAACCATCCCAGAAAGCATTGGATCCTTATCATGTGTATAAGCATGCATCGCTAGATGCAAAATCTTATAATCATCAGCTGATTTTTTAAACTGCTCTACAGTCGCTTCACTTCCTATGAAGTAGTCTCCTCGTAACAATTCACTGATAATCTCTGCTTCACTAGCCGTGTGTTCTAAGGAAGAGAATCCTGCCCTACTCGCCAGGAAGCCCTCAGGAGAAGCTGGGTAAGTGGGGGCAATAGCTAGCAGACGGTGTTGATTTTTTCCCTTACTTTCTACCTCCGCAAAGTGCAAGGAGGAAGAGAAAGCGTACTTAATCGTCCCAAGTTTTAGCAAGTAAGGCAATAAGCTATAGTTAATCTGCTCTCCAGCTGCAGGCTCCGTCAATAGCAACTCAAACGGGAGATAGTTCAAATTACCATCGGGAATGATCAGCAAGTTTTCCTCTTCATAATCTGGTAGAAGCGTCTTAAATAAACGATGCCCGAGATTCTGGTAGGTTTTAAAAACGGAAGGAGAATTGCTCTTATTGATGGCAATATCCTCACTTGAAATCATGAAAAGTAAGGAGTCTAAGTCTGATTCAAAATCGACCGCTTTCTCACGATAAAGCTTTGCAGAATTGGCCGTGATTCTTAGAATGTACAGATATTCCTCGGCCCTTAAGTACTCATAGATAACATCATTTGGGCTTAACCTAGATTGGGTTTCTTCTAGGGACAGCGCCTCACCTTCTTCACTTATTCGTGCTGTCAAGGGATAGAGGTCCTTGATCTTTGCTTTGATCCTATTACGTTCCTTTTCTAGATCGAAAATCTGCGCACCTAGGATGGCATATTGATCGTCTTCTTTGAACTGATTTTGTTCTGTAGTCAGCTCCGCAATCTTGGCAGAAATTCTTTGCAAACTACTAGAAAGACTATCTGGAATCATGACGTCTTGAATCCTTCTTCCAGAATGCAGAGCCTCCAATAAAACTAAACCCTTGTCCTTTTCCATGAAAGTAAAAGCCTGCCCTTCTTGGTCACCGATTTCATAGCAGATATCTGCCCCCTCAGAATAAACGTCATGCCCCATTTTTCCAAGAAAAATCTTGGCAGAAGTGGTTAAAAATGACGCTCGAGACTCATCTAATAAGGCATCAGAAGCATTAATCGTCGCTAAAGCTGCATCTAGGAGGCTTGGATCACTTTGTATCTCTCTCAATTTTTGCAATTCCGCAGCCTTGTTGATCATTATCTGGACCGACCAATTTTCGTAGAAGACTTGCTCAGCAGAAGGGTTATCCCCTGGAGAATCATATTCCCAGCCCCTAGAAAGTTCCCAAAGTCCTTGCTGGTAAAGTTCAATCGCCCTCTCAGAGTTCGTAGTTGATCTTGCCAAATTAAGGCATGAAAGAGAACGGTCATAACTCTTTTCTGGTGCTAATTTATAGGCTCGATCATAGGCTTTTTGGAAAAGCGTGTGAGCCGCAATGGTATCTCTATTTTCTAAATGACAGACGCCCTTACTCAGCCAAAGTTCAATCCATCTTGCATGATCTTTAGATACAGAAGCCGTAAAAATCTCCTCATTTTCCTCATAATATTCAATTCCTTTCGCCCTCAAAGCCCTTACTTCTGGATGAGAGGCGTCGTATTCAGGTGAAGAAGCTTCTAGTTGGGCTGCCATGTAATTGTGTGCCTTGCCTAGATTCATCGTTGAATTACCTTCTTGGTAACTGTACTTTCCATTGTGGATTTCTCTGTACATTCCTTTTGCAGTAGTATACCACTCTAAGGATTCTTGATGTGCCTTTTCCGTTTCTAGCACATTACCCATTTGGTGGTAACTGTGCGCAAGGTTCATAGTATGCTCAGGTTGCATTCCCTTATATATTTCCATGGCCTTAGAGATGTAAGACCTAGATGTTTCAAAGTCCCTCTTACGTTGATACATTTGTGAAAGCCCATTGTACGCTTGCGCTTCAGCATCCTTATTCTCTTCAGCAATTGCGCCATTCAGGGCAATGGTTTGTGTTTCAATGGCCTTGTCTAGTTGACCCCAATCTTGGTAGATGCCAGAAATAGATTTTATGGTTCTAAGTGTGCTGTTTGCATTCTGACCTAGGGCTTCTATTTTTAGTGGAAGCGCAATCTGGTAGTAGTGTAAGGCACTGTCCATCGAACGCTTATTCTTATACGCTGTTCCGATGTTATTGTACATGTAGCTCGTGAACTTTGTACGTTCCTTTTCATCCTCGACATTTTGATAGTACCTCATTGCTAATCTATTGTTCGCAATAGCATTTTCATATTGATGGAGTTTAAGATAGACTTGTCCAGCAGCATGGTATAATCTGGGTTGTTGGAGAATAAATGGGCCCTGGTAGGAGGTTTTGAAGTGGTCTATAGTTTCGGTGATTTCGGTTTTTGCTTTTTCAAATTGATAGAGATCAATGTAATTGTAGGTAATTGCATATCTCGCTTGGTAGTAATTAATCCAATCCTGATTTGATAAAAAAATCGGTAAAGCTGCTTGATATACTTCATTACTCTCTTCGTATTTGCCATCATCCGATAGCTCTTCGGACTGAAGAATAATCGGATGTTTCTCATCTTGGCTATGCAAACTAATTGTCGCTAGGCAGGCTAAAAAAGCTACTAGCAAGTATATTCTTCGGTCCTTATTCTTTGCTAATCGTAGATAGAATTTCTTCAACTTCTGTTTTTTTGAAATTACTAAGGGATGATAATTTGTTCAGATTACTTTTGGCTTCTTCTATATTACCCAAGACCAATTGACACAATCCAAGATACCAGTATTTCTGATCCCGTAATGAGGTGTTATCAGATATTTTGGACAATATTTTAATCGCTTCATTGTGCTGGTCCAAGTTGATATGGGCATTCGCAAGCATCATATAGATTTCTGGACTTCCTTCCAATTCGTTGATTTCTTCAATGAATAAGTCATATTTCCCTTGAGTATAGTTTGCCTTAAGCGCATCCATTTCACCTCCCCTAGCAGCTTGCACCTTATAGGGTTCAAAATTTTGAGCAAAGAGGGCTTGGCTAGTAGGTGGCTGAAGTGTATTGTAGGCAAATATTGCAATCAGAAATATTGCTGCAATGCTCCCTCCCCATTTAAGTAGTCTTAAGACAGGACTTTTTGAATTAGACCTGCCTGTTTCTACTTCTTCTTCAAAGTCGATTCCCTCTAATTCTTTCCGCATTCTATCGCGTTCTATCAGACTTGCACTTCTTTTTGCAGCGAGGTAGAAGTTGTATTTTTCGTTTAATTCTGGATCGTTAGATAGTGCGGTTGAAAAGTCATTGGCCTGCGCACTGCCGATGTTGCCTGAAAAATAGGCTTCGAATGTGACGTCTTGATCTTCCATCTTAGGTTATTCTTTTAGTTTTTAGTAGGGTCTGTAATTTCTTCATACAATGGTACTTCTTTTTCTTAGCCTTGTCAGCATTGTCAAGACCGTTGCGTTCAGCGATCTCTTTCATAGAATATCCCCAGTAGGCCCATTCAATAATAATATTATTGCAAGGCTGACCCATGGATTGTATTGCGGACTTTACCTGCTCTACATCTAGATTTGTTTCGAGCACCCTTTCAGGATCTTTGAGGTCCGAAACAGTTGTCTCCTCGGACAATTCTAAGTAGGCTACATTCTTATTAGTCGTAATGTGTCTAATAAGGTCCACTGATTTGTTATAAAGAATTCTATACAGGTAGCTGCTAATCTTCGATTCCCCTTTAAAAGCACCTGTGTCAATGTTCCAAATGACAGTAGATAGCGCATCTGCATACATGTCCTTAATCTGATTCGAAGATAGTTTGAGTTTCCCCTTGATGGATTGCATCATTCCTTTGTGGCTGGAAAAAAGATACTGTGCTGCTGCGCGTTTTGCACCACCCCCAGTTCGTATGGCCTTTAATACTTCTTGGTCTCGCATAGTAGGATTATACAATTCTGATCTATTGGGGATATAGATGAAATGATTGGGCAAAGAAAAGGCTTTTTTAGTGAAATATTCTGGATTCTGCATGATAGCTTCGCTAAATGATATCTTATTGCTTAAAAAAAATCTGCGTCTAAGATTCAAAGCAAGCTTTTTGCCTATTCTACAATGGAAAAAAGATTCTACTTCGATCGAATAAATTCAAAGATTGAAAGTAAACACGAGATCCCTCACACCTCTATTCTTTTACTATTTTTTTCACTGCTTGTCTACCTCTTTGATCAGTAATTTTGCAAAAATAGATTCCGTTGTTTAGCTCGGAGATGTTGACCGTCTCACCTCCGTGTGATACTAGGACCATCTGTCCTATTCTATTGTAGATCTCGATACTGGCAATGCTTTCTTCTGAATGAATGATTAGATCATCTGAGGTAGGTATTGGAGATATGAAAAAATTGAACTCATTAAGACGTTTATCTATCGAAGAGACCTGGTTTTCTGTAATTATTGTAGTTGCTAAGTTGGTTTCGATAGGTAAATTGAAATCAAAGAAAATATCCGCCACGGCTTGAATGGAGTCCCCAACGGTAGAAGAGATTTTGGGCTTAATTTTATACGCAATGAAGCCATGCGAAGCCGCTTCATTACTGGTGCTGTCGGGTAAGAAAATGTCTTCAAAATTGAAAGATATCTCGTTTTCATTCACTATTTCTACCCTAGCTTCGTGGCTTAATTGATCTAAGGTAAGACTTGCCCAATCGAGATTCTGATCTAAAACCTGACTAACCCTTACATCGATTGCGGATGCAGTACCAGTATTTTGGAAACGAATGAGATAGTGCAAATATTCATCAAGCTCTTCCACAGCAATTTCACGGCCTTCTAGAACAGATATATCATTTGGATCAAAAGAGTCTACGACTCTTTGTTTTAGTGTGAAAAAATTATCATTGGGTGTCTGGTCAGTGTTATTTGGACTAATAGCAAGATCAAATTCTAAAATATCATCAAGGCTTACAGTAGGTGGCAATGCAACCTTAAAATTAAGCTTGATCCTACGTGTTTCAAATAAAGACAGTGCATTAAAATCAAATCTTATTGTACTGCTCCCTAGACTACTAGCAGGCTGACTAGTACTAATTAAATCTATCAAATCACCATCATATTCTACGCTTACAGATCCACTTAATTCCGTATTACCGATATTGCTAAAAACCAATTCATAGCCAGTTTGAAATCCCGGTCTCGGATCAGCCAATGGCAGCAGTACTACTTGAAGGTCATTAACTTCTGAAAGTGGGCTGATACAAAAGTCAGCATTTACAGTATTCCCTAAACCTGCTAGAAAGTTAGTGTGTGAATTAGGGTCAACACTAAAATATGTAGGAGCAAGTGCCTTGGTGACAAAGGTGCCTTCACCTGGAAAAAGTTGGTAAATCCCATTGTCCACAGAAAAAGTTGAAAAGCGATTTGCTCCACCTTTGGTGGTACTTATCTTGAGATTGCGGACCGGGTCATCATTATTATCGCAACCATTAAGATTTGAATCTACACGAATGGTACCTTTGATTTCATTTTCATCAGCACCAGTGTTGGCATGCCACGCTAATTGAAATTCGTCAGTTGTAGGATTAGTTATCGAGACGAAATCTAAGTCACCATCTTGATCTATGTCACTTGCCTTTGAATCGATAAGTATATCTTGACTCTGAATAATTACCTGTTTCGTACCGAATCCGCCAAGGCCATCGGTGTTTTCATACCAAGCCATTTCACCAGCTGTCCAATGGGAGGCAAGTATATCTAGGTCACCATCTTCATCTATATCTTTGAGAAAGGCATTGACTGTAGTTATTGTGGATACTACTTGCTTGAGTGAAAAATCCCCTTGCCCACTGGTGTTTTCATACCAAGTTACTGTTTCACCTACCCAAGAGTTACACAAGATATCTATGTCTCCATCTTGGTCTATATCTCCAGCATAGATGTTTTCAATTTGTCCTGCACTGGTAGAAATTATTTTTTCGTTAGAAAACTGTCCTTGGCCATCTAAATTTTTATACCATGCTATTTTGCCATCGTCAGCAGAACCTGAAATCATATCAATAAAACCATCTCCGTCTAGGTCTGCCGCAAAGACAGACTTAGCTTTTAGTGCATTGTTCGAAATGACTTGCAAGGATCCAAAGTTCCCATCGCCATCCATGTTTTCACACCAAGAAATTGTATTATCGGTTCTTCCTGCAATTGCTACATCTAAATCTCCATCACCATCTAGATCCTCTGTGTGCACAGACCAAGGTCCAGCAACCTCCGAGGTTACAGTTTTGGCGGAATTAGGTAGGAAAGCACCATCAAAATTTTCATACCAGATTACCATGGGAGTACCGACAGAGACGTTTGCTGTTGAAATTAGGTCTGTATCTCCGTCCCCGTCTATATCCGCTGTATGAATTTTTGCAACCGAAGTTACCTCAGTGTCTGGATTGATGATGGTCTCTTTTACATTAAATTTTCCTTTTCCATTCGTATTCTTAAACCACTCAATTCTATTTCCAGATGAACAACTTACTACGATATCCCTATCTCCATCCCCATCCAAATCTTCTACTAAGACATTATTAGGGCTGCCACACCTTGTTGAAATATCAATTGTTTCACTAAATCCCATGTCACCTTGGTTCTCAGACCATCCTGAATAATTAAAGGAGGTGTAAATTATATCGAATTTGTCATCAGCATTCAAGTCCTTGATGAATATAGAAAAAAGCAATTGATGACCTTCACTGATTTTTTCTTTAAATTGAAAATTGCCTAGCCCGTCTATATTTTCATATAGTTCTATTTTGAAGTCCTCGAATCCCCCCGAATTGTAAGCAAAGACCAGGTCCACATCATTATCGTTATCAAAATCTATCGCCTTCAGGGCTTTCGCATTGAGAGAACCGCTTTTGATTACTTTTTCTGAGCTAAAAGAACCAGAGCTATTTGTGTTTTCAAACCATACTACTTTTGCATCTTGCTCTGAACTCAATACTAGGTCAAAGTCACCATCACTGTCAACGTCTTCCGACAATACCACCATCTTATTGTTGATATGAAATCCATCCGCAATTATTAATGGATCTGAAAAGTCTCCTAGTCCATTTAAATTTTCTAGCCACGAGAGCTGTCCGCCAGTTTCTGAATTGGAATGGAAAGTCAGGTCCTTATCTCCATCGGTATCTAAGTCAACTAAGGCCATTGAAAATATGCCCTTGATGTCACTAAGTATTATTTTTTTTTCGCTAAAGGTTCCTTGGCCGTCAAGATGTTCGTACCATTCCAAACTGCCTTCTATCAAGCCACCAGCCCAAATTACGTCCTCGTCTCCGTCGCCATCAACATCACCATGGATTAATGAGGTGAGAAAAGAAGACTGCACTGGTATTCTTGTGTCCTTGCTAAAAGTACCCAAGCCATCAAGATTTTCAAACCAGGCCGAACGTTGTGAATTTCCTCCGATTCCCGCGAGAATATCTAAGTCACCATCACCATCCAAGTCAATGGTATATAGATTAATTATGGTAGATATTTTGCTTATTATTCGTCTTGTTTCAAAGGCACCTGAGCTCGCAATACTCTTATGCCACGCTAGGACGAAAGTTTCGGAAGAAAATGTTATCAAATCTGAGTGTCCATCTCCATCTATATCAGCTGAAATTGCAAGATTATTGTCCTTGGCGAAGTGAGTTTCGTCATAGATGACATTGGTCTTGAATTCGAATTGCGCAGTTAGGGCAAATTTAATTGCTAGAGTTCCAAAAAGTATAAGGTAGAGCTTCATTTTTTACAATTTCACATGAATGAGTGGACTTTTGGAGTAGCTTCTAACTTGACTGTAACGTTTCAAATCTAAATATAATGTACAAAACAAAGTCAAATTTTTTTGTAGCTAGGTATAAAGTAGGGAGGTCACTTATAGAAATATGAGGGTCATCGTTAGATATATATGAAAGCCATAGAAAACATATTTCGGTCGAAATTTGCAGTTCTTTTTATTTTGCGAAATGCAGGTGCAATTGTATAAATTCAAGGCAAACAATTTTTGATTTGATATGGCAGTTTCAGTGCATTCTGCTAATAAGCCTTAAGTTTTCTGCATAATAGATTAGTGCATTCCTTACCTTCATTCTTCTAAATTCTGTAGGTGAAGCATTTATACCCGTTTGATCCTTTATTGAAGCATCATTTGCTAATTAGCTTTTTATTGGCAGTCTGGGTTTTTATCTTTCTCTACTTCACGGAGCCTTTAGATGTTAGTGAGCTACCATGGCAGGCGAAACTGCTTTTTCTTCCTGGTTATGGTATAGTCCTTGGCGGATGCTATTTATTGTTTTTGCCCTTCCAGAATTTTCTATACAGGAGGAAAGAAAGGGAATGGCTAATCCTCAGTGAGGTGCTATTTATCTTCACGTTTTCTATTACCACCATTTGCGCAGCTAGAATGTTCTATTTGTATGTAGTTGTTGCCAATGAGCCCAACCCCTATACCCTAGGATATATGCTCACGGCCATCTTGATGCCTGCTCTTGCGACCATTTTACCCATCATTTTGATTGCTCGTTATGCCTTCGGCAAATATTACGAAAAGCGCTTGAATGATCAGAAGATCGAAATCAAGGGAGAGGGAAATTACGAGGGTTTAAGGTTGCAATTGAATGAAGTCGTATGTATTCAGTCCGCTGATAATTATATTGAAGTCTCCTACCTATCAGGAAATGTACTAAAGAAAACATTGATCAGAAATAAGTTGTCAGTGATAGATGCGGAATTTGACGACTTACTACGAGTTCACCGCTCTTTTTTGATCAATCCCTTTCATTTTCAGCAATGGAAATCGGAAAATAGCAAGCTCTCTATGCTACTCAATTACAATGTAGAGGCTCCTGTTTCAAAAACTTATCAAAAAGAAGTCAAAGCGCGGATTAATTCCGCCACATAGTAGCTGTATTTCACCCCAAACACCCTTTATTACTGTATTTCTACCGTTTTCATAAATATGTTTGCTTTCATAAAGTTAAACACAAAAATTCATTAATTATGAGAACTATTACCATATTTACAAGCATTCTATTCCTATCATTTTTCAACATGAACGCTCAAGGGCAAGCAAAGGAAATTCTAATTGTTGGCACCATGCATGGTGTTCCGAAAATTGTGAAGCACAGTTACAAGCCAATGTTGAAACGAGCGAAGAAGTATAATCCGACAGCCATATATGTGGAAAGTCCGCAAGGAAGTGACACGCTAAGCTGGGAATATCTTAAAGAGGGCTGGTCTAAAAATTATCAAGCCTTTTACTATTTATCTGATTCTATTCAAAAGGAATTCACACCTGAGAAAGGTAAATACGACCTTATACTAGAAAAAAAGTTTGCAGAGATGACGAGTTCGGATGTAGACTTCATGCTTACAACATTTTCCTATTATCGAGACTACGGGAATTACAAGTTTTACAAGTACATAAAGGTGCATGGAACTTCAGGGGCTAAGAGACCGACCCGGTATGAAGATGGAGATTTAACATTCAAGGTGGCCTTAGACAAGGAAATTAAACTCTTAAAATCTATGGATGACCAAAGAACGAACGGTGAATACCACGAAGCTTGGTCGCAATGTGCAAAGGAGGGACAAGACAATGGAAATAACTTAGTAAGTCGAA
>CAZMYK010000096.1:0-10094 GCA_964570435.1 uncultured Saprospiraceae bacterium
GGAACAAGACGACCATGAATGCCCTTTACCAGCAGATGGAAGAAGAGGTGCGAAAAATGAGTGCTGTAGAACAGCTTGCTTTTTCAGTCTCTATTTTGAGAAAGCCCTATATAAAATCTTTTATGGCAGTTGTGCCGAAGGTGGAGAAGAAAATTAATCGGAAGCTTAGAAAGATTGCAATGTTTGGCCGCTTCTTAAAGCTCGTGAATCCATTCTGATCTAAGTTCAATTCAGGAAAATTATAAAGGGGCTAAGGATTTTGGACTGGATAAGGATGGCCGAAATTAGGTAGCAAGTCGTTAGATAATAAAATCCTTAGTCGTGAAGTACCAACTTATTTTCTTCTTTTCTCTATTAAGCATACAAGCATTTACACAAAGCAATTCCTTAGAAGGGGCCTGGAAGGTCAATGAAATTCATTGGATCTCTGAAGATACAACAGCGTCAATAATGGAAGCTCAGCCTGGAATTTTCATGGTGACAGATACGAGGTATAGCATTATTTGGACGCCCACCAATGCACCTAGAACGCCCTTCGAAATATTGTCGAAACCCACAGATGCTGAGGCAATAGCAGGTTTCAAGTCTGTCGTATTTAATGCGGGCACTTATGAGATCGCAGATGACAAATTTACCATCCAAGCAGAAATAGCCAAGGTGCCAGGCTTCGAAGGGGGAAGGCAGTTTTTCGAATTTTCAATTGACGGGGATCTTTTGAGTCTGACTATGTTCGACGAAACCTATCCAGATGGAACGAAGCCAGCATGGAGTGGGCTGTGGAAGACAAAGTTTGTAATGCAAAGAATAGACTAGATTGATTTAGTCCTCTCTCCTCAACAATGGAATCTATCGAGGTCTAAAAGTCGAACTTACTTACGGCTATGGGACCTGCCTCAAAGTGACATTCTCTAGGTTCAATATGCAATTTGTTTTAACCCTTAGGGCACTTCCGCTGCCTTGATAATCTATGTAGACTGGATTAGTGGAAGTGATATTGAGATTTTTTTCAATGTAGACTTCATTATTGGCTAGGTTAATGACAGAATTTGAAGGAAGATTGATGGTAATTGTATTGCCCGCCTCCGCACACTCAATGGCATCCATGAGGGAAGCTGGACCAGTAGCATTAGTGCTTGTGACATTGAGATTGCAGCTTGCTGTGGACTCATAGCATACCTTCAGCCCCCAAGAGCTTAAAGATCCTGAATCGTCGATGTATAGATCTCTTAACCTTAGAGTCCATAGTCCATTTGCTGACTTTGTATCGAATGCTGAGAGGCTGCCACTTGGTTGATACGACATACCATCTGTGGGAGGACAGGGGAGACTAGCAGAGGAGGCCTCGTCATCAAAATTAACATCAAAGTTGCTCTCTGAGCCACAAATTTCCGAAAAGAGAGTTACTTCCGTATTGTCAGGACCTCTCAGGATAAATTCAAGATCGCTGATATAAGAGTGTGTTCCGATCACGCTGACAACATCGATATCTGTAATATTTTCATTTAGGGGAATTGTCAAGGTTGATGTGTATTCCAAGATATCATTAACTCCTATGTTTTTAGGTACATCAGTACTCATATAAGTATTGCATGTTTCTGTTCCCGGTCCAGCTGTAGTGAAGCTGCGGTCGCTCGTAAAAGCGGAATCTCCACAATCATTTTTCGAGCGAACTCTCCAGAAGTAAGTGGTATTGGCTGCAAAGCCAGAAACTTGAACACTGGTTCCAGTGAAATTCTGATCCAAGGAGTTAGACGCTCCCGAAGTGGTTCCTATTTGCAAGTCATAGGATGTTGCATTAGCAGCAGCAGCCCAAGTAAAAGTAACTTCGCTGGGTTGTCCGCTTGCGTTGTCTGACGGAGATGTTAAACTGGGTGCAGCTGGTGCTTCCACTAGGCTAAGAGCATAATCTACGGACTCACTTTCAGAACCAGCAGTACCAGTTAGAGAAATAGTAAAGTTACCAGCATTGGATCCAAAGTTAGCCAAGGTAATAGTTGATGAATTGCCTGGGGCAATAGGGTTTTCAGTAGCTGTTATTGTGGCGCCGTTAGGTAATCCAGCTACTGCGAGATTTATCGGTGTATTAAAGCCACCAATTGAGCTTGTGTTAATAGTGTATTGTATGCTACCATTGTTGCAGCTTGTTCCAGATGCTGGGTCGGCAGACATGGTAAAGCCAGGGATTTCTCCTCCGCCAGAAATGGTGAAGTTGGCATTGTTAATGTCGAAAAAGATATTGTCAGCGCATTTTATCATTAGTCTAGCTGTGCTTGTGCTCACTGAAGGTAGGGTGATTTCTTGTGTACCGTCATTCGGAGTATTAGCTAATACTGTGGTAGGATAGGTAAGGCCTCCATCAGTAGAAAGCAAGATGTCTACGTTGCTGCAGTTCACGGGTGAAAGATTAGTTCCGGCAACACTCCAGGTGTAGGTAAATGCTTCACCGGCAGTTCTTGTGGATCCAGAAATAGATTCAGAAGCCAAGAAAGGTCCAGAAGAGCCATCAACTGTTATGACTAGATTTTCTTCATCTGTGCAGCCAGCACCTGCAGAATTATCTCGTACTGTGGCTCTGAAGTTCATGGTCCTTCCTACAGAAGGAAGGACTTCCCAAGTAGGGTTGGAGTTGGCAACGATGGCACTAATATTTGGTAAATACCTCTTACCACTTGATGTAGGACTAATAGATCTAAATAAGGGGCCGGCACTGCTCCCACCTTGTGGTGGCATCGGTCCTACCTCTGGATCCATTTGTTCCCAGCAGTATGTAAGGGCATCCCCATCAGCATCTGTGGCAGTGGCTTCTAAAACAAGGAAGGTAGATTTTGGGACTGTATAGTTTTGCAAGTTCGCCATCACTGGTGCATTGTTGGCAATGTCAATGACCTGTTCACAGGTAACCTGTCCTAATTCGGAAGTCATTTCAGAGATCGAAATAGCATGAAAGTGGTCGTCGCTGTTATTCTGAACATTAGGAGAGCAGATTCCAGCATAGCCCATTATCGTGCTGCCACTTCCTGGTTCCATTGAAGCTGTTGCGGCCCTGTTACAGTTGTTATTTTGTGTGTGATTTGCACCAAATTGATGGCCCATTTCATGGGCTACATAGTCAATCCAAAAGGGATCATTTGTAGGATTTACCTGACCTGTAACTCCACCGGCTTTCCAGTCCTTGCATATGGAAGGACGGTAGGCAACACCACTATCAGAAGTGCAGAATATATGACCGATGTCATAGTTTCCTAGACCTATTACATTGTTAACGTTGGTGACATTTTGATCTAGTAGAGCATTTGGATTAGCATTGCTGTAAGGGTCAGTATTTCCATTGGTATAGACCAAGGCACTGTTGTTCCCTACCAAGATCATCCTGGTTGCGATGTCACGCTCGAAAACTCCATTAATTCTATTCATTGCTGTCACAATTGCTGCCTGCCCCGCAGCCACTGTACCACCGTGAAAGCTTGTGTATTCTCCTGTTGCTGCGACAGCAAGACGAAGTGTTCGTAACTTACAATCTCCAGCAAAACGATTGTCAGCACTATGTTCTGCTTCTGAAATTCTGGTTTCAGCCAGGCAACGCCAGTTGCTATTTGGGTCAATGTCATCTTTGGTGTAAATAATCCTAGTAGCAAGATCTCCTGTCTGATACGGGTCTATGTAGGTTCTTTTACCAGGTTCTGAAACCATCGCTCGGAATCCATTAAGAGTATAATCTATTCGGATACTTCTTTCCGCTTTATTAATCGATGTTCCGATATACGTTTTGAAATTCGGAAATTGCTTGGCTAGTTCTGCTTCCATCATTGAATACTGGACGATTCTAAATTCATCCAGAAATCCATCAGCTAGCATAACTTTAATGGTGTGCGAACTCCTACGACCTTCGGATTCTAGCGGCGCTTGTAAGAGGATCTTATTAATTTCCGAGTCGCTTATGCTTAAGAGTAGGAAGTTCTTAGGTTGGATTTTCTTTTCTCCTACGTTACGCACAGAAGAAGGTTGAATTTTGGTCCAGGATTGGCCATAGGTAATAGAGAGCGTTAAGAAGAAGATTAGGAAGTGAAGAACCTTTCGCATTTTAATGTGGATTATAGTCTAGCTATAGACACAAATTAAGCCAGCTTACCCTCTGCTACTGCTTTGGAAGGAAATGACCATAAGAGTAGTGATTGCAAAATTCCTATATTTAAGACAATGAAGAATCTTCGATCAATTCTCTTTTGGTCCATCATCTCAGCCGCCTTTATAGGGCCGGGTACTGTTGCTACGGCCTCCAAGGCAGGGGCAAGTCATGGACTGGACTTGCTTTGGGCGTTGACTTTTTCCATTATAGGTACGGTCGTCCTGCAAGAGGCCGCGGCTAGGTTGAGTATAGTCAGTGGAAAGAATATAGGTGAGATTCTCTCCAGTGGAAAAGATCGCAAGTGGGGACAGTTGGGTCTGGTCTTCGTATCTATTGCATTTGGTTGTGCAGCCTATCAGGCAGGGAATATGCTAGGTGCTGTTTCTGGATTGAAGTTATTTTCAAATATTCCTACCGCCCTTGCTACGGTCCTTGTTTTTTTGCTAGGATTTGGCCTCCTTTGGTCTTCGAACTATAAAGTGATCGCTACAGCACTGGGTCTTGTTGTGGCAGTCATGGGATTCGCCTTCATCTACGTTGCTTTTCAGACAGATGTTACAGCCCTTAGTTTTACTGCTAGCATGCTTAAACCATCGATGCCAGAAGGCGGAAACTTACTTTTAATAGGACTGATCGGAACAACCATGGTTCCGTACAATATCTTTCTAGGCAAGGGTATCAGTCATGGTCAAGAACTGAGGGAAATGAGGATCGGGCTTATAGTTGCAATAGTCTTGGGAGGTCTTATTTCGATGGCGATCATGGTAGTTGGTAGTGAAGTTCAGGGAGAATTTAGTTTTGCAAATTTGGCATCTACTATCAGTGAAAAAGGGGGTAATTTTCTAGGTCTACTTTTCGGAATAGGCCTAGCTGCTGCTGGTCTGAGCTCTTCGATCACTTCACCTCTCGCTGCGGCAGTTACTGCTAAGAGCACATTTAACGATGAACGAAACCTCTGGTCTGAAAAGAGCATTAGATTCAAAACTGTTTGGATTTCGATCATGTTGATCGGGCTTATGATTGGCCTTTCAGGTGTCAAGGCAATCCCAGTGATCATAGCTGCCCAAGCCATCAATGGCTTTTTACTACCCATCATAGCTTGTTACTTAATAATAATTGTGAATGGAAGGGCCTTATTAGGCGAACACATTAATGGTGTTTTCTTGAATATTCTGAGCCTCATCATTATTGGAATTTGCTTTTTTGTGGGAATGAATAATGTTTTTAGCGCGGCTGGGAAGATTTTTGCTCATCCTGAATGGACAGAACTAAACTATTTGAAGATGATCATTTCCCTTGTTGGCGTTGCTTTTATGTCAATTTTGGTTTTTAAACGAAGAGAAAAACATTGACCTAAATAAACTTGTATCTCGATGATGAAATTTATACTAATAACAGCCTTATCCATTTTCATTTGCTGCAATCCTAAGTCTCAGAAAAATGTTCAACATTTAGTCGAGAATGCTTGTGAAATGGATAAGATTTCGTCGCTTAAGAATGCCATTATCTTTTTTGGTGTTGAAGATGAAGAACTTTCGGATGAGGCAAAAAAGGTAGTCTTGGCTGAATCTTTTCAAAGTAAAATGCGTGAGCAAAAGCTAAAACTTGTTGTTGTAAATGAGATGTGTGTTTTTGGGGAAGCGCTAATTATGGAGTATCAAGTGAAAGGATTCCCGACGCTTATTAGGATAGATGAAAAAGGGAATAGCTCAGAGCCACTTATTGGTATTGCAGATGAGAAAACAATTATGGGCAAGCTATTGGATCAAGAAGATTGAACTTGGAGTCTGTCTTGATCAATCCTAGTGTTTGTCAATCTAATCTCCCATTTACCAATGATTTACTTATTGCTCTATTCATCATAATAGTTAAGTTTGGATAAATTGGGCTTTTTTAGGACTTACTTTTCGCAAATTGATACAAGAATACTACGAGAATTTGCTGGAGCTGCTTATTAACCAAAAGTTACTCAACTTCACATAAACCCTAATATTATGGATAAGGACCACAAAAAAGACCAAACTGCAGATCCCAAAGGAAGTGCCTACTCCTCAAGTGAGGCAAGTGGAAGCCTTGCACCACCCAATCTGCTTACTTCTATGGTGGAACTTACAGCATCATCTTCACAAGTTGGAGAAACGCTTACACCATCAAAAAAGACATTAAAAGAGCTTTGATTTAGAGCGCTCAGTGTGTAATGAAAACGAAAATATACAATGCTATCCTAAGTATCCTGGAAGGTCGAATTAAGGGAGCTCAAAAAGCTGTAGATGCTGCCATCGAATCGAAACTGAATGAGACGAAAAGTTCCGTAGGAGATAAGTACGAGACAGGTAGAGCAATGATGCAAAAGGAGCAAGAGATGAATGAAGGGAAAATACTAAAAGCGGTGCTTCTGATTCAGCAACTTAAGCATGCATATAAGGCTGAAACTTCTGCTCAGATATCGGCAGGAAGTCTGATCTCTACAAAAATTGCTTACTTTTTTATAGGAGTGGGAATAGGTAAATTATCCATCGATGAGTCTATTGTTTATGCCATTTCAGTGGCATCTCCAGTTGGACAAAACCTCTTAGGTCTAAGTGAAGGTGAGAATTTTGAATTCAATGGAGTTTCATTGAAAATTCTAAGTATCACTTAAGCATGACCATTGTTTGTAGATACCTAGTCTTGTCACTAGAATTTCTGACTTTAAGTCAAAATTGACCTGCTTATAAAAGCATTTGCAAATAGTTGTTTTATTGAGTTGTTAGGTTTCACTTCGAATGCCTATTTCTTCACACCTTGAGTTTTAATTCTCTTACTCTTCGCATCCAACTTCTTCTAAATTGATGGCCACATTAAGTGGAAATTGTACGAAGTCAGGAATGATAATGGTCGGTGCTCTGAAGGTAAGAGTTCCATTTGATGGAAAATTCAAATTTTCACCTAGCGTTATGGTTTCAGTAGCTCTGTATATGCCATCCAGACTAGTATTCCTAATGATTAAATTCTTAGGAGCGATACAACTGTCACAATAATCTGGTGTGCCATCAGCATCAAAATCAATAAATCGATGAGGACTTGAAACCCAATTGGATATGGATCCCATTTTAGTAAAGTTATTCAATACGGCACCACCTCCATTCCCCGTAATGTCTGGGGCAGAAATAATTGCCGAGTTATCGCCATCAGGAAATCCGCTGTTAAAATTGAAATAAGCTCCTAAATCATCTTCTAATCCAGTTCGCTCACTAAAGAGGTCGTCGAAGATTTGACTTTCACTACGTGCCGTTCCCCACATTCTGACATCATCCATCTTACCTAAGAAATTCCAATTTGTCGGCAGTCCATTTTCTTGATTTCCCAAGCTAATATTGAAGCCCACATTGTCACTACTTAACGCACCAATTCTTGTCTTATCTAATTTGCCATTGACATATAATCTAGTCTCTGTTTTATCAAAGACTACTGCAATGTGCGACCATTCGAAGCTAGGAATACTTGCATTTGAAACCATTCCAGCAAGTCCTAACCCAGTGATATTGATCTTGTCATCAGAAAGAAAAATCTGATTTTTAATATCTGGAAAGATGCCTGTAGCATAAATCATACTTACACCTGCTGCTTTTTCAGGATATATCCATGCTTCAAATGTCACCGATTGGGTATTGGTAGCAATGAGATTAGACTGATTCAGAATAGTAAGATGGTCATCTATTCCGTCAAAGTACAGGGCTGCATTAATTTGTGGAGATTCAGGGAATGGAGATCCACTTACCCAATTAGAACTTGTTCCTGTGGCTGCGATTCCTACTGCTGAAAGATTACGACTAAAGGTGCTCATATCAGAAACTGAACTAAAGAGACCTGTATTATCTGCACCTGGGACACCATCACTAAAGGTGTAGTAACCAAGAAGACCTCCTTCATCACCTTGCAACTGATCGTCCTTATTAGCTACTACTTCACTTGCCATTCTAGCGTCATTCCAGAATCTGATTTCATCCATTCTTCCACTGAAGTTCCAATCGGCAGGCATTCCTGATTCTTGACCACCTATGCTATAAGTAAACGGCAAAATTGTGCTGCTCAGTGATTGGGTTCTCGTATTATCTAAGGTGCCATTGATGTATAGCTTCGTTTCTGTTTTATCAAACACCACCGCAATGTGGGTCCATTCATTCGCTTGAATATTCGCGGTTGAAACCAAAGAATTAACGCCTAGGCCTGTTAGATTTACCTTATTCCCACTTACAAAGAGTTGTAAGTTTAGGTCTGGAAAAATTCCTGACGAGAGAATCATTCCGATATCCACGACATTCTCAGGATAGATCCAAGTCTCGAAAGTCACTGAATTACTGTTTGTCGGAAAGAGTTCTGTATCATAAGGTATTAAAATACGATCATCAATTCCATCAAAGTCCATGCAGACATCAATTATCTGAGGGCAATTTATACAAGGTGAAAGTGTATCTCTCTGAACCACCTTCAACTGTAAACCATCTATCGCATTGATCCAGTTGGATGTCTCGCCCATTTGAGCAAATCCTGATAAGCTGGCATCGAAAGCATTATCAGAGTAGTCTTTCACAAAAGTCAGATTGGTGTTATCTCCAGCAGGAATTCCTTGACCGAAATTGTAATAAGCTTCTAAGTCTGCCTCCCTACCCGATAATTCTCGGTCTTTTAATAGTTGAATTTCTGCAGCAGTCCGTGCACTGCTCCAGAATCGAACTTCCTCTAGACTTCCGTTGTACGGCAAATTGAATTCATCAATATTTCCAAGTATAATAGGGTACCCAAAATTACCAGCTTGGAAACTGCCAGTTACCAAATTGTCTGATACGCCATTGATATAAATTTCTGTGGTAGATAAGGATGGTGTTGTGGGATGAGCAGTAAACACTACTGCAATATGGGTCCAGGCATTCGCAGGAATGGATGCATTGGAAACCACCAAGCTCGAACTTAATGTTATTACTCTAACTTTATCATTTTGTAAATTGATGGCAAAATGATAAGTAGACAAGGTTCCAACATTTGCACTAGTTGCAATGGCTTGAAAGCCGCTAACCTCTTCAGGATTTATCCAAGCCTCAAATGTCATTGAATTGTTATTCGTGGGAATTAGTGCCGGGGCGTTAGGTATGGATAGGTAGTCATCCACGCCATCAAAATCCATTCCTACATTCTCATTATTCCTTAGTATGATATTATCATTGAAAGCATCATCAGGACTGCAATCACAAGCATCTGGAAGTCCACCACCATCAGAGTCCATCCCGTCATCTCCTTCTGGGCATGAGTCCTTTACTACGGTGACTTCAGCATCACAACTTGCTGAATTGCCATTAAAATCAATGACGGTCAAGTTCACCAACTGAAGGCCTTCGGTCAGTGAATTGATAGCGTTGCCTCCTTGTTGACCATTCACTAAGCGTAGTGCGATACCACAAGCATCTGAGCTGCCTCCATCTATGTCTGAAGCTAATATGGTTGTAAAAACATTGCTTATTTCTATGTTTATGTCCTTACATATGGCTGTAGGGAGTTCTGCATCAGTAACGTTGATATCAATTGTCGCTTGCTCCGTTCCGCAAGTATTTGTTGCGCTTACTGGCACTGTGGATAGGCCTACTGGAAATTGAGTATTAGGATTAAAATTTAAAGTAATCGTGGGAGCTGGTGTGCCGCTTGCAGATACCAGAGAAAAAAGCGAAGCTGGGTCGGGTATTATAGCTGTGCATAATCCAGGATCTGTATTAAGATTATATGGACCAGAAATATTGACCACAGGAGGGGTATTTAAATCTATCAAATGACTGCTTTGCACAGAACCGCAAAAATTTGAAATGATTACGGAATATACTCCAGGCGCAGGATTAATAACGGAAGGCGTACCGGTATCTTCATTTATAAATGTTCCTCCGGGTCCAGACCATTCATATGTAAAGGGTCCTTGGCCTGTTGGGAAAGCAAATAAATT
>CAZMYK010000097.1:0-10081 GCA_964570435.1 uncultured Saprospiraceae bacterium
CTTAGCGATCTAGATGTGACGATAGTTAGTGGTCTGGCTTACGGGATCGATGTGACTGCCCATCGTGCAAGTCTGAAGGCTGGGCTTCCCACCATTGGCGTTGTGGCTCACGGCCTTGACACAATCTATCCTGCTGCTCACAAGGGTGTGGCACGAGATATGATTTCCAAGGGAGGAATTTTGACGGAGTTTGTGCGGAATACACGGCCAGATCGAGAGCGATTCCCTGCTCGAAATAGAATTATTGCTGGCTTGTGTGATGCGCTTGTCGTGGTCGAGTCAAAGGAAAGTGGTGGTTCAATGATCACAGCCCACCTTGCAAATGATTACAATAAAGATGTCTTTGCGCTTCCAGGGCGGGTGGATGACCTGGCTTCAAAGGGATGTAATCTATTGATCAAGCAGCACAAAGCCTACCTCATGGAAGGTGCTGAAGACCTTGTCAAAATGCTTCGCTGGGAGGCTAAGGCTGCAGTTCCGAAACAAGCTTCCTTATTCTACGAGCTAAATAGAGATGGTCAGAAGATAGTGGAATGTATCAATATGGGTGTCGATGATATTAATGGGTTGTGCGATGCGCTGCAATACTCACATTCAGAACTGTCCGTAATTCTGCTTGACTTGGAAATGCAAAGTGTTCTTCGAGCCTTGCCAGGAAACAAATACATGGTTCTCGCCTAGTGAGATAGCAAACCCTTCGACAACTTAAAGGAAAGTTAATTCATATAAAACGAAATGTTAACCTTTACCTATATACTTGCACTAATGGATGAACGTTAATAATATTAGAGAATCAAACCAATTAAAAGTAATTATACAATGAAAAAATTTAGCCTATTATTTATCGTGTTGTGTATTGCCTCCACAGGGATCATGGCACAAAAGTCAGCTGTGAAACTTGGACTAGGAGGTCTTTTTGTCACAGCACCTAACCTAAGATTTGAACAAGCTGTTGGAGATAGAATGTCCTTCCAGATTACTGGTAGCTACAAATTTCCAAGTACTATTTCAACGGCTGGGGTAGGAGATAATCTTTCTCTGACAGATCCAAAGATCTCTGGCTTTGCAATCATTCCAGAATTTCGATTTTACTTTGGGAAGGGGAATGCGGGAACAATCAAGGGTTTTTACCTTGCACCCTACCTTAAGTACCACAGATATGGAACGAAGAGTGTAACCAGTTTTAATTACACTGATCCTAATGGCTCAGTAATCCCCCTTGCTCCTGAACTGAATCTTAGCCTTAACACTATTGGTGGTGGCCTACAGATCGGATACCACTGGGTTTTCGGAGAGCATTTTTCACTAGATTGGCACTTCCTAGGAATAGGAGGAGATGTACACCGGTTGCGTCTAAATTACGACTTTGCAACTGATGACCTAGATCTTAAAGATGTTGCCAAATTTATTAGAGATGAGTACAATGCAGCTGCGGGTCCGGACGGAGAAATTAATATTTCAGATGCCGATATCGATCAGATTCCGATCGAAGGAAATAAAATCAAGGCAAGCTTGCCATTTACCCTACCAGGTTTTAGAGCAGGACTTTCCCTTGGATACGCTTTTTAATAAGTTATAATAATATATCATCGGATACGACGTATATCTAGTCAAGTATTATATTTTTGAGCTAGATATACGTCACCTTCTATGAGATACCTTCTCTTCTCCTTCCTTTTTTGCATCTCTTGTTCTGCCCCCAAGGAGATTACATCAACACAAATCAAGAAGAATAGCCCAAAGAATATCATCCTTTTAGTGGGCGATGGTATGGGACTAACGCAGATATCAGCGGGACTGTACATGAATGGGAATGCACTTAACATAGAGCGCTTTCCAATTGTCGGTTTACATAAGAACTACGCCTTTGATAATCTGGTCACGGATTCAGCCGCAGGCGCCACTGCATTTTCTTGTGGTGTAAAGACGTATAATGGAGCTATCGGAATTACGGCTGATACTGTGGCTGTAGAAAGCATTCTAGAATCGGCATCGATGAAGGGGCTTAAGACTGGCCTTGTTGCATCCTCCTCCATAGTTCATGCTACTCCTGCATCCTTCGCCGCTCATAACAGACTTAGAAGGAATTATGAAGAGATTGCACTAGATATGCATGACAGTGGTGTTGACTTAATGGTGGGAGGAGGAAAGGCATTCTTCGATCGTCGGACGATGGATTCTTTGGATCTCTATGATAACTTACGTTCGGCTGGATTCCAAGTTGATGACTATTTTGTAACGGAGTTTGCTGACTTCAAGATTGATCCTAGTACCGAAAAGTGGGCTTTTTTCACTGCTGACAAGGAGCCCTTAAGTAAGGATGCTGGCAGGGACTACTTAGAACTTGCTACACAACGAGCTGTTGATTTTCTATCAGAAAAAGGAAAGGAAGAGGGATTTTTCTTAATGATTGAAGGCTCACAAATAGATTGGGCTGGACATGCAAATGACTTTCCCTACATGATCAATGAGCTCCTAGAATATGATCAAGTGGTGAAATCCGTTTTGGATTTTGCAGAGCAAGATGGGACCACCCTTGTCATACTGACTGCTGACCATGAGACTGGTGGACTAGCGATCAATTATGGATCTAAGATGGATTCCATTGTCCCTGCATTTACATCAGACTACCACACTGCGACGATGATTCCTGTCTTTGCTTACGGACCAGGGGCCGAAGAATTTTCTGGAATTTATGAGAACACTGAGATTTACTATAAAATGATGAACGCACTTAATTTGAAAAGAACACTTGGAGAAAAAAACGAATAACTTACTACTCCTTACCATCTTCATTACGGTTTTTATCGACCTCTTAGGTGTCGGTATCATCATACCTGTTTTACCTTCAGTCTTCTATGCAGATGGTTCCGCCTTCGGTATTGGTAATTCAGAATCTTCAGTTGCCTTGTACTACGGTTTGCTGTTAGCCTGCTATCCGGCCATGCAGCTGATCGGAGCCCCGATATTAGGGACGTTGTCGGACAAGTATGGACGGAAGCCCGTACTAACAGTAGCCTTGATAGGAACCTTCATTGGATACGGCCTTTTTGCACTAGCAATTGTGATCAAGAGTTTACCACTGCTTTTCTTTGCTCGGCTCTTGCCTGGTTTTACAGGAGGTAATATCTCTATTGTTATGTCCGCCATCTCAGATATTAGCACAGATGATGCGAGAACGAGAAATTTTGGATTGGTAGGTCTTGCCTTTGCAGTGGGATTCATCCTAGGACCTACTATCGGTGGACTTATGGCGGATAATACGGTTGTTTCCTGGTTTAACCATTCCGTACCCTTCATTTTTACCGCCCTGCTTACCCTTGTTAATATCATCCTGGTCCAAGTGATCTTCAAGGAGACGCTTTTACATAAAAAAGAAGGTAGGGTTCAGATTTTTGCTGGCTTGGCCAACATAGGTAAGTCCTTCAAGATTCCTAATTTACGGGGTATTTTCAGTGTCGTTTTACTTTTTAGCGTTGGCTTTACCTTCTTTACCCAGTATTTTTCCGTCTACCTCATTGAACGCTTTGATTGGACCGAAAAGGACATAGGCTTATTGTATGGCTGGGTAGGTATTTGGCTTGCGATCACTCAGGGACTTATCGTAAGAAAGCTTTCCTTTTCGTACAAGCCGAAATTTTTACTCTTTAGGTCCATGCCCATTGTCGCTCTAGGCCTATGCTTACTGCTACTGCCTAAGGAAGGGTGGATGTTCTACATGATTAATCCCATTATCGCCATAGGAATAGGAATTACCTCACCCAACTTGACTACCGTCGTTTCCCAACAAGCTGGGCCGGAAAGGCAGGGTGAAATACTAGGGATCAACCAATCGATGCAGAGTCTTGGAAATCTCATACCTGCCATAGTTGGTGGGCTCTTAGCCTCTATGGGGATTGCCTATCCTCTAATAGCAGCTGCCCTCATGGTCATTATTGCTTGGGTGGTCTATGGTCGATTGTTTGGCACGAAGGGTTCGGACTAGGCTAAGATATTTTAGGTAAATGTTGTCTACTTATCAATCATCCACTTTAGGGTACCATTTTCGACCACTACTTGAAACAGATCTGGCGAGACTTTCCATTAAAAGGCTCAAAGCCCTTAAATGGAGCTACTATAGAAGGCGAGAATCTTAGGGTATAAGACAGTTCATGTACATTTGCTAACTTTAATGGCATAAAAAGGCCAAGTGTTATTTAGATGGAATCAAATGAATAAGCTATTGAATAAGTACTGGATTACAACGAGTGGTTGCCAGGCCTTATTCCGGATAGGGATTGGTGTCACTGCATATTCAGAAGAAGACATGATGGCCGTAGTCAAAAAGAAAATTAGGGAAGACTTTCTGGTGGAATCAGTAAGAAGAATCCAATCGATTGATGAGCTGGAGCAGAATCATGTTGTTCCTAATATGGAAGAATTTATTAGCAGAGGAATTTGGTTTCCAAGAGGATATAGGTAACTATGGTAGCAAGATTCAAGGACAGAGGAAATACTATCTATGGCTATGTGAATCAAATCTACGTGCATTGTCCAAAATGTTCTAAGAGGGCTTTAATCACAAAAAAGGAAAAAGACTTTTTCGGTGACGTCGAATTGAAATGTCCCAATTGCCATTTCTACCAAAGGAATAGGATCGAAACATATGATCAAGAGATAAAATTCTTTTGCTCAAACTGCGCAGAAAAAGTGGTGAGATACGTTGAAGACGTGAAGGTCAAAAAGGAATTCGTTAAAGTTAAATGCCCGAATTGTCAGACAACCAATCCCTATAAACCAAGGTATATTCTAAAAGAATGGGTATACCTTGCAGATAGTAATGGTGATCCTTTTCTCAACCTTCCCTTATGGCTAAGTTGTAAGATAAAGAAGAATACTTTTTGGGCATATAATTACGACCATCTTGACTACTTAAAGAGCTATATATCTGCCAAGTTGAGGACCAGGAATAATGAAGTATATTCATCTATGATTGAAAAATTGCCAAAGTGGATAAGTTCTGAAAAGAATAGAGATTTAATCATCAAGCAAATTGGAAAACTTGAAACCAAATGATAACCTTTTCGACCACTACTTGAAACAGATCTGGCGAGACTTTCCATTAAAAGGCTCAAAGCCCTTAAATGGAGCTACTGAAAGCAAGATCAATTCAATGGACGCTAGCACATGATTATGGCCAAAATCGGCCTTAAAATCCCTTAAATTTTATCAGTTAGCTTATTGATTAGATTCTTGGTTTTTTCATAGACGTCTGCAAGATCTCCGTCTTTCTTTCCAGCAAAAACGGCCATCTCACATTTAGATAGAAGCTCTCTAGCACTATCAATATCGACCTGATCTATGCCATGGTCCCTTAGTCTATTGGCAACATTTGCCTTAGATATTTCACTATTAGGTACATTGAGCTTATCCGCTATGAAACCAAAAATCGAGGTGGAAATTTCTTCGAAGAAGGCCCGGTGTTCTCCTTCATTCATTAAACTCTCAGCTTGGATCAATCGTTTTTCTGCAACCGACTTTGCCTTGCTTCTCTTTTTCACGTCGGGATCGATGCCTGCTTCTATGTCCATCTGCCTCTTCTTGAAAATGATCAGTCCTAGTCCAATGAGTGCAATTCCTGCCAAGGAAATATGACCGATTCCTCCGAAGAAGCTTCCAGAGCTTTTCCGCGAGGCCTTGACCACCTTTAGTCCTGATAGTGTCCTGGCATTGTCCTCACTTTTCTCCAAGGCAACGTTTCTGCTCGAACTTCCTTGTTCTACTAGCAGGGGAAAGACTTGGGATTTGAGGGTTACGTAGTCTTTCTTCTTTGTATCAAAGTAGCTGTATTCTGCTTGGAAGTTCTGCCTCCCAGCCTTGAGGGGAACAATTAGGTAACTGAATTCCTTGATAGTCTGCAATTCGCCATACATTTCGCGTTCACCTCTTTCCACAGTTGTAGGCTCATAAACTTCGAAGTCCTTGAGGTGGTCTTGGTCTGCTGGAAGAATGTACTTAGCATCCCCATTTCCCATGACTGTCATTTTTAAAGTTACCGCATCATCCGTGCTAAGTTTTTGCTTATCAACCGTCGCTTGCATGGTAAATTTCCCTATCGCTCCCGAAAAACTCTTTGGCGCATCCGGCGGTAGATTCATGACCAGCAAGTTGGCGGCGTTAGTCGTAACGGGAAAAGCCTTAGTGTTGGGTTCGAAGAAGAAGCCCCTCCTTCGTTGATTGGCATCCGGTAATCCAAGATTGATATTGGCCCTTTCGAAAACAAATTTTCCCGTCTGTTGCGGATACAAGAGCCTCTTTTCTAAAACCTGGGTATTATAGATTTTTCCATCTACTTCTTCTTGCACGGATCTTTGCTTATTGCCTCGCTCTGATCTTACAAAGAAGCCATCGTAATCCGATTCAGACTTGATGTCGTAATTCTGTACACTTTTTCTGGTGTATAATTTGTAAGCTAGTTCGACCTTTTCGCCCATGTAGGCTGTATCCTTGGATAATTCTATCCTAACAAAAATATCTTCATCTGACGGCAGGCCTAGGGCTTTGAGACTTTTGGAGTCTCTTTTCTTGACTGTTATTTCGAGGGCTTGAGTTTTAATCTGCTTGCCATTGTAGGTACAAGTGGCTCCTTGAATCGTATATTTTCCTGGCTTCTTTGGAGCCAATATGTAGGAAAATATTAATTGTTGGGATACCTTCCCATTGAGGTTAGAATAGTTAGAATTTTGACTAGGACCTGAGACTACTTGGAAATCCTTTAGACTCGGTGGTCTAAAATTGGTCCCCTTGATGTTGTTCATTGTGAAGTCGATTTTGAAGGAGGTACCTTCGACTACATCAAGACTGCTGGCATTGGCATAAAATATATTTTGATTCTGAGCAATGCCCAGGAAGGGAATGACGAGGAAGAAGAAAAACCCTAGCCTCATATTTTCTTAAGTTTACGTTTCGGCTTCTTTGGCTTTGTTTGTTCTTTGCTGGGATCGGAAAATGGAAACACTAGTTCTGAGTCTGCCTTATTTCTAATCCGATAGTCCCGTTCAATCGCCTCTGGGTTGTCAACAATGTAGACCGGAATCGCGGCAGTTTCCATATTTTCTCCGTCTATGGATAGGTAGGATTCTTCGATGTAATTTTCGCCTACCTTCCGAGCGCGGAGGTAGTAGGTGTAGGTAGATTCGCGAAACATGTTCCCATTCGTATATTGCATACTCGTCGACAAATTCGGGCCTCCCATCATATCAAAGTCCGCAAATGTTGGTGGTGTGAAGTCCCCCTTGAGATTACGAATCACAATTTTGAATTCGAAGGTATTTCCTGCTAGAATGGTATCACTTGCCACGATGGCTGTGATATACCTGTCAATGTTTTCTTGGTCTTCTTGACCGACCATGGAAGCGTAGAAGCAAATGCCCAGTGCTATCAACATTAATTTCCTCATAAGTTATGGTTTTAGCTCTCCCTATTTTAATAAAGCAAGAATCTTAACAAGATCTATTTTCTACCAATCCTTCTTGGGCTTCTTCTTTTTTCCACCCTGCTTACGCATCTTTTCCTGAACCTTCTTTTCTTCATTCTCAATGATTTCTAGCAATTTCTCTGCGTCTTCCTTACTTAGATCATCTGGAGCTTGCTGCTCTTCTGTAGGTTCTTCATTATTGACGTCTTGTTCGGAGTCCTGCTCTTGCTCTTGTTCCTGTTCTTGCTGCTCTTGTTGTTCTTCTTGCTGCTCTTCATTCTCTTCCTCATTTTCATTATCCTGTTCTTGCTCTTGCTGTTGTTGCTGTTGTTGCTGTTCTTGTAATTTTTGCAAGATCATCTGTTGAAGATTGTTCTTGGTCTCCACATCATTGGGATCCAATTTTAAAGCTTCCTTGTAGGAGGAAATGGCTTCCTTCAAGTCACCTTTCTTGGCATAGGCATTCCCTAGATTATAGTAAGACTGATTCCGCTCCTTATCTGTTTTCGCACCTTGGAGGGCTGATTGGTATTTTTCTATAGCTTCTTCGTAGCGCTCTTGCTGGTATATTGAGTTTCCAAGATTGTAATTACTCTTGTATGCTCGCTTCTCTTCTAGTGCCTTTCGATACTCTTCTTCGGCCTTGTTATAGTCCCCATCCGTATATGCCTTATCCCCTTCTCGTAGAAGTTTGTGACTTGACTGCGCATTTAAGCCAATTGAACTAAGGGCAATCAAAATTAGAAATAAGGAATACTTCATTTTACAAATTTTGTAATTAATACGTTCAATGTCAAGACTTTGTTTTCTTTTCTGACAACAAAAATTCGATAAACAAGAGTAACATGGCAGCAAAGAGGAAGTACTGGAAGTAGCTGGCATAGTCGGTGAAAGATTTTTGTTCTATTTCTCTCTTATCTAATTTTTCCAATTCTACTTTGAGGTCGTCTATAATTTCTTGTCCAGCAAGGATGGGGTAGTACTTGCCTCCTCCCTTATTAGCGACGTTTGTCAGCAGCGCGCCATTGAACTGCGACTTGACCAACTTACCATTGTCATCTCTTTTGAAGTCATTGACGCCATTCGCAGTGGTATAGGGGATAAAGTCGCCTTCTTCTGTGCCAATACCGATCGAGTATACCACAATTCCCTCATCATATACTTCGGCTGCTCTATTGATCGCCTGTTCATCGTGGTCCTCCCCATCAGAAATAATGATTACCATCTTGTGATGGTTGTTGTCTTTTTCAAAGGCCCTACTTGCTAGGTCTATGGCCTCTCCTATAAGAGTGCCTTGTGTACCAGCTAGGCTTGGATTCGCAGTCCTCAAGAAGAGGGAGGTTGCAGCATAGTCACTCGTAAGTGGCATCTGCAAGTAGGACTCACCTGCAAATAAGATCAGTCCAATTCTATTTCCTCTTAGACCAGTTACTAGCTTTTCAGCAAAACGCTTAGATCTTTCCAGACGATTCGGTGAAACATCCTTCGTCATCATAGATTGCGAAATATCTAAGAGGACAAAGATGTCTGCACTCTTTGCTACAATTTTAGCCTTCTTATTTCCCCATTGTGGGTTGGCACCCGCTAGGGCTAAAAATAGTAGGGTGAGCAGAAAAAATAACTGCTTGGTCCTCCTCCTAATATTAGAAATATGGCCCAAGACACTTGATTGCAATCCAGACGAAATAAGTCTATTAAGTCTCTGATTCCTCCACTTGTAAGACAGGTAGAAAAGTCCAATCAGCAATGGAATTGCGATCAGGAGATAGAGGTATGATATTTCTTCGAATCTAAACAAGGCCTATGGAATGCTTCTTAAAATGGTGAATCTCAATAATATTTCTAAGAGAACAAGGCAGAGTCCAATCAGGAAGAAGAATCTAAATTCTTCGCTGAATCGTTTGAATACATTAACCTCTATCTCTGTTTTTTCTAATAGGTCGATCTGATTGTATATTTCAGCTAGAGAAGCCTCATCAGCTGCTCTAAAGTACTGACCTCCAGTCATCTTTGCAATTTGATTTAGCAGTCCTTCGTCTATTCTTCCACGAGTCATTCCAAACATAATTGTTCCATCCCTACGTATGCTGGTTGGTCCCAAGGCTTGCTTATTAGAGCCAACCCCTATGGTATATACTTTTATGTCGAACTCCTTGGCAATTTCTGCTGCTGTAAGTGGCGTAACGTAGCCTGAATTATTTACTCCATCCGTGAGTAGGATAATGACCTTGCTTTTAGAAGGGCTGTCCTTAATCCTATTGACTGCTGTCGCAAGCCCCATTCCGATAGCTGTTCCGTCTGCCAGTAATCCACATTGCAAGTTTTCTAGAAAGTCTTTCAGAATTCTGTGGTCAGTTGTGAGCGGACATTGGGTAAAACTTTCCTCCGCAAACACGGTTAAGCCTATCCTATCATATTCACGCTTGTCCACAAAGTCAGAAGCGACTTGCTTCGTTACGCTTATTCGATCAGGCACAAAGTCTCTTGTCAACATGCTTGTGGAAAGGTCAATGGACATCATGATGTCGATGCCTTCAGCTTTCACTTCTTCTTCTTTGAGTGTAAGTTGAGGTCTAGCAAGGGCTATGACGAAGCAAGTCAGGGCTGCAATCCTCATCCAGGGAA
>CAZMYK010000098.1:0-576 GCA_964570435.1 uncultured Saprospiraceae bacterium
GGACTGGCAAAACCACACTTAGGTTTCGCTGCCTTCCAAAATTTCACAAAATTAAGGCCCTTCTTGTCTAAGTATTTACTCCTAGAAAAGTAGAAAAAAGCAGTGTAAAGGCATGGTGTGGAGGAAGGTTGAGGTGCATTTGTAACAAAAACTAAGTATTTATACGTATATAATAAGTATTTATAGCTATATTTACCCCATAAATACTCTGAGTAAAGAGCGTAAATACTTAATTATGGCTTTAAGAATAATAGTGGTGGGAAATGGAATGGTGGGCTACAAATTTTGTGAGAAGCTAGCTGCAAGTGAAAGAATGAGTGAATTTGACGTGACTGTCTTCGGTGAAGAAAAGCGACCTGCGTATGACCGTGTCCACCTAAGTGAATACTTTGAAAACTATAATGCTGAGCACCTAGAAATGGCCCCTCCCGAATGGTATGCGGAAAATGACATCAACCTTATCCTAGGGACCTTAGTTAAGGAAATATTTCCCGCAAAGAAAGAAGTCCTGTCTCACAAGGGCAAGGTCTTTAAGTATGACAAGCTAGTGATAGCTACTGGCTCGAGACCCTACGT
>CAZMYK010000098.1:586-10072 GCA_964570435.1 uncultured Saprospiraceae bacterium
CCAATTCCCGGAGCTGAGAAAGAAGGAGTTTTTGTGTATAGAACCATTGAAGATCTTGAGCAGATATTGGCTTACGGAAAACGGGTCTTGTCTAAGGGTAAGCAAAAAGCGGCCGTACTTGGTGGAGGTCTGTTGGGCCTAGAAGCTGCTAAGGCTGTAAAAGATATTGGTTTAAAGACTTCTGTAGTTGAGTTTGCCAAGTGGCTAATGCCAAGGCAGCTTGATGAAAAGGGTGGTGAAATCCTAAAACAGACCATTGAAGAGATGAATATCGAGATCCTGACAAATAGGGTCACTAAAAATATTGCCGGTACAGGCAAAATGACACACTTGGAATTTTCTGATGAAAGCACTCTAGATGTTGAAATGTTAGTCGTTTCGGCGGGAATTAGGCCAAGAGACGAAGTAGCAAGAACCGCTGGACTAGAAATGGGTGAAAGAGGAGGAGTTGTCGTAGACAGAAATATGCTCACTAGTGATGCGTCAATTTATGCAATTGGAGAAGTTGCAAGCTATCAAGGAATGACCTATGGTCTTGTAGCGCCTGGTTATGAAATGGCCACCGCCGCCACTGCGCATATTCTAGGTGAAGAAAGTCAAATGAAGGAGCATATAGACATGTCTACCCAACTGAAATTATTGGGAACAGACGTAGCAAGTTTTGGGGATGCCTATGGCGAAGAGGAAGGGTCCAGAAGCATTGTCTTCGAAGACAAGGTCGCAAAGATTTACAAGCGCATCAATATTTCGGCCGATGGAAAAAGACTTTGTGGTGGAATGCTGGTCGGTGATGCAAGCGCTTACAACATGCTCCTACAGATTTGCCAAAACGGCATGAAGCTCCCAGAGAATCCTGAAGACCTAATTCTAGGTGGGCGTGATGGCTCTTCTCCCAACCTTGGGAATGTTCTGGACCTACCAGATGAGGCCCTGATTTGCTCGTGTGAATCTGTTAGCAAAGGCCAATTGTATAAGGCCGTCGCGGAAGAAGCCTGTGAGTCTATGAAGACTTTAATGAAGTGCACGAAGGCCGGCACGGGATGTGGTGGATGCAAACCGATGGTGAAGGACATCATGGAAGAGACTTTGAGGCAGTCGGGAAAAATTGTACGCGAGACGATATGTGAGCACTTCGAATATTCGAGAAGGGAACTGTTTGACTTGATCAATCTGAAGGGAATCAAGGACTACAACGAAGCTCTAGATCTTTTAGGAACCGGTGATGGTTGTGAATCCTGTAAGCCAGCGCTGGCCTCCATTTTTGCTACCATCTATAATGAAACTGCCGTTAGGCAAGAAACTATCCAAGATACTAACGATCGCTTCTTGGCGAACATCCAACGAAACGGCACATATTCAGTAGTTCCTAGGGTACCCGGTGGAGAAATTACACCAGATAAGCTGATTGTAATTGGCCAGGTGGCAAAAAAGTATGACCTCTACACAAAAATCACAGGCGGACAACGAATCGATATGTTTGGTGCCAAGGTGGAAGAGCTTCCCCTGATCTGGAAAGAACTACTAGATGCTGGTTTCGAAAGTGGTCATGCATATGGGAAAGCCTTACGCACTGTGAAAAGTTGTGTCGGATCGACCTGGTGCAGGTTCGGGCTCGATGAAAGCGTGAGCTTTGCAATTAGCCTCGAACATAGGTACAAGGGCATCCGCTCACCCCACAAACTTAAGGGCGGTGTTTCAGGATGCATCAGAGAATGTGCCGAAGCCAGGTGTAAAGACTTTGGCGTAATTGCGACTGAACATGGTTGGAACCTATATGTATGTGGCAACGGTGGTGCCAACCCAAGACACGCAGAACTTCTTGCCGAAAATATTGACAATGAAACTTGTGTAAAGTATATAGATCGCTTTCTCAGTTATTACATTAGAACGGCACCACCTCTTACTAGAACCGCGGCGTGGCTTTCTAAGCTAGAAGGCGGCATCTCATACCTTAGACAAGTAGTGGTCGAAGACAGTCTCAGCATTGCTGACGAACTAGAAGCACACATGGCCTCCCTTGTATCTTCCTACAAGGATGAATGGAGGGAAGTAGTAGAGAGCGAAGAATTGCAAAAAAGATTCCGACCATTTATCAACACGGATGAAACAGATTCTTCTGTAGAGTTTGTACAAATGAGGGACCAAAAAATGCCTACACCATGGAAATAAGCACCCTACTAGATTCATACCAGACCGTCAATAAAGAAGAAGTAAATACTTGGTATAAGGCAGGAAAAATAAGTGACTTCCCCACCGATGGTGGTGTGTGTATTAAGTACAAGGGAAGACAGGTCGCTATATTCTCCTATGATCGAAAAGATGCCTGGTACGCTTGCCAGAATCTCTGTCCACATAAAATGGAAATGGTGCTCTCTCGTGGACTGCTAGGTGATGACGATGGTATTTCAAAGGTGGCCTGCCCACTTCATAAAAGTACTTTCTCTCTAGAAACAGGAGAAAATCTCAATGGTGAACTTCCATCGATCGCTGTATATCCAGTTAAAGTAGAGGGCGATTTTGTTTATGTAGGCTTCAAAGATTAAGGAATGAAAGGCAAAAGTAAAGTAAGTATAGTAGGAGCGGGTCCTGGTGACCCTGATCTAATAACTGTTAAAGGATACAAGGCTCTAGAGACAGCAGATGTGGTCTTGTACGACGCCTTATCCAACAACGAATTGCTCAAGATCGCTCCGGCAGGTGCTGTGAAAATCTATGTAGGAAAGAGGAATCGTAGGCACAGCTACCCCCAGGAGGAAATTAATAGGATGATCGTGAGCTTGGCCTATGAATATGGCCATGTTGTAAGGCTAAAGGGCGGAGATCCTTTTGTTTTTGGAAGAGGGCATGAGGAGCTGGGATACGTAGAAAATTTTGATCTTCCTGTCGAGATCGTTCCAGGCATATCTAGCTGCATCGCAGTACCTGCCTTGCAGAAGGTGCCCATTACCCGTAGAGGTATGAGTCAAAGTTTCTGGGTCTTGACAGCTACTGGAAAGGAAGGAAAGATGGCTAAGGACATCGAACTCGCGGCTTCTTCCTCTGCGACCGTTGTGATCCTCATGGGACTGAGAAAGCTTGGAAAAATTGCAAAGATCTATAAAGACTTGCATAAAGCCGAAACCCCAGTAATGGTGGTACAGAACGGTAGCCTAGCAGAGGAAAGATCTGTCGTCGGGACTTTTGAAAATATCGAAGACCTTGTGAAAAAAGAAGAAATCTCCACACCAGCGATAATTACAGTGGGAGCAGTTGTGGATTTACATCCACAGAATCTTGTAGAAATCGCTGCCCATATTAATATATAGCTATATTTAGTGTTCTAACATTGGCCACTTGAATACGAAAATTGACCACTTCACACGCAGACTAAGAAGGACCTACTGGGTCGCTATTACGATTATTGCGCTTTCCATCCTCCTTAACTTCTTTCTCTTGAATCGGATGATCTCAAATCAAAGAGATGACTCCTCCATAATCAATATAGCAGGCCGCCAAAGAATGTTAAGCCAGAAACTGGTAAAGGAGCTAATCCTACTAGAAAATTCAGATACCAAGGAAGAATTAAACAAGACCCTTAACGAGTGGACTGAAAGCCACGACTACCTCACGCAGCAAGCAAGTGCAGAAGGAAGACAACTATTTGAAGAGATCCAATTGCCCTATAATTCCCTCCTATTGCAATCACGTGAAATGATGTCGCAAGCTCTGTCGAAGAGGGACTTCTCTTCTATATTGACGCAGCAAGAAAAATACCTTGCGATTATGGAAAGGATCGTGTCACAATTCGAAGGGGAGGCAAAGTCCAAGATCGAGGTCCTTAAGAAGACTGAGTTTGGCCTAGCAATTTTCGCCCTCTTGGTCTTACTTCTTGAAATTCTTTTCTTATTCAGACCGGCTGCGAAGCATATTGAGAATCTAGTGAGTAGACTCATGGACAGCGAAGAGAAATACAAGGGCATCGCAGATGAAAATGCAGGCTTGTTAATCGAAACCGAACACTCACTTAAGGAGCTTCAATCATTGAACTTTGCTATCGACCATGCTGCCTTGTTTGCAAGTCTTAACCTTGAAGGCGAAACCATCTACATGAGCGACAAGATGAAGGCCCTCCTTCATCTAGAAAGAAACATTGAGGAAAGAATGTTCTATGAACTGATTAGCAGTAAGAATGGTGAACAAGACTTTGTGAAGAAAATTGTAAGTACTCCTAGATCTGATATTTGGGTAGGAGAGATCAATGTCACGACTTGGAATAAAAAGAAACTCTGGCTAGAAATGTCGGTCATCCCCTTTAATCAGGCAGGAATTAAACAGAAGACCCTAATTCTTTTCAATGATTTGACACTTAGAAAAAATGCAGAAGTAGAAATCGCAAGACTGAATGAGGCTCACTTTAAGGCGGAGATAGTGGGGCAGAAAAATAAAGCCATTCAAGTAATGGAGTCCCAGGAAGAGGAGAGAAAGCGAATTGCAAAGGACATGCACGATGGAATCGGACAAATGTTGACTGCTTTGAAATTCAATATCGAGTCTATCAACTTCGAAAAACCCGAAAAAGCAAAAACTAAGCTGGAATTGATCAAGAGAATTTCAAGAGACTTAATTAAAGGGGTTCGTGTGGCAACCTTCAACCTAACGCCTCCGGAGCTCGGAGATTATGGAATTGTGACTGCCCTTTCTAAATTGGCGGAAGGCCTAGAAAATTTGACCGGCAAAGAAATTCACTTTTACAATAAAAGTCATTTTGATCAACGATTCGAATTCAATACTGAGATCAACCTCTATCGCGTTGTTCAAGAAGCTGTCAACAATGCAGTTAAATATGCAAATTCCGACTACATTATTATTTCATGTTCCCACACTGATGAAATACTAAGTATATCTGTGGATGACAACGGTGAGGGTTTTGATTCATCGCAGGTCTATGAGAAAGATAGAACAGATGGTTCAGGAATGGGCCTTTCCTTCATGAGGGAACGTGTATCCTACATCAATGGACGCATCTTCATAAGTTCAGCAATCGGAGAAGGAACAAAGGTAACAATCAACATGCCACTTGTTGGCTAATACTAAGTATTTATTCTTAGCTTTAAACTTGTAAGACTTACGAAAAATGGATGACAAAATTGAAATAATGTTAGTTGATGACCATTCCTTGGTAAGGGATGGAATCCGATCCCTCCTAGAGGATGAAGAGGCCTTCTATGTCAGTACGGAGGCTTCAGATGGAAGAGAGGCGATTAGTCTTCTTTCCGACCATGTGCCTGACGTCATGATCGTTGATATAAGAATGCCAAAGATGACTGGCATCGAATTGGTAAGTCAGATCTCTAAGATGGATTCGGTGACTAGGTATCTCATGCTATCTATGCACGATTCGGAAGAATACGTCATGCAAAGTATACAAGCTGGGGCCCATGGCTACTTACTGAAAGATGCAAGCAAGGAGGAATTTCTGAAGGCCGTCCATACAGTTCATGCTGGAGAAATGTACTTTTCTGGTGACGTATCTAAGTATTTGGTCAAAAACTACGTAAATCAGAGTTCTGAAAGTCCCTCAATAGAAGCTAAAAAAGAAGTCAAAAAAGAAAATCCCGCCGGCCTCACTCGCCGCGAACTTCAAATACTTAGTCTAGCCCTAGCCGGGAAAAGCAACCAAGAAATAGCTGATGAACTAGAGAAAAGTAAGCGTACCGTGGAGGTTCACCGCTTTAATCTCATGAAGAAGATCGGGGCTAAAAACCTCGCAGAATTGATCCTAATGTCAAGGGAAATGGGCTATTTGATGTAAATAAGTATTATTACTTAGTTTTTTTAGGAAATCTTGGTATTAATACTTAGTTTTGTTTTGAGTAAATAAGAATTATCTGCTGCACAGATTGATTCTCTTACTTGAAACAAAAATTATGAAAAATCAGAATTGTAAAAAATTAGTTTTCTTTTGTTTGTTTGGATTTCTTTTCGCTGTCCAACTAAAAGCACAATTTTCCGTCACTGCCGAGGTTCGTCCTAGAACTGAATACCGTAATGGTTTTAAGACACCTACTGCTGAAGGGAATGATCCTGCTTTTTTTACCGAGCAGCGATCTAGGCTTTATTTTGGATACAGCGAGGAGAAGTTCAAAATGCAGGTGACCCTGCAAGACGTTAGACTTTGGGGATCTGTCCCGCAGATCTTCAAGAAGGATGTAGGTAATACATTTTTAAGTGAGGCTTGGGGACAGTACTACATTAAGCCTACATTATCTGTCAAGGCTGGACGTCAAATTCTCTCCTATGACAATCAGAGATTCTTAGGAGGGTTGGAATGGGCACAACAAGGTAGAAGACATGATGCTGTACTTCTTATCTATGACGACAAGGAAAAAAAGACCAAGTTCCACTTCGGTCTTGCCTACAACAACGACGATGACAAAGCAGAGCCTGGGCTCTTGCAAGCACCAGGGGCTCAGTTCTATAGCGTCGGTGGCAATTACAAGTCACTACAATACGGGTGGTTTAATAAGAAGATGGACAATACCAGTATATCACTCTTAGCACTCAATGCAACCCTTCAAAATCCTGATTCTACAGCCTCAAATAAGCAGACCTTAGGATTTATTGGAAGTACAAAACTAGGGAAGGTAAAATTAGCAGGAGACTTCTACTACCAGACTGGTAAGATAGGTGAGAAGAAGGTTAATGCCTTCCTTGCTGGCTTGAATGCGACCATCAAGACTAAGTACACACCTATTACGGTAGGTGTAGAGCATATTTCAGGAAAGGATGACGATGATACCTCGACTGATATTACCAATTTCAGTCCTGACTATGGAACCAACCATGCCTTCAATGGCTTCATGGACTACTTCTTCGTAGGACCCGCTAATGGAAGTGTAGGCGTCACAGACTACTACATCAAGACGAAGTTTAAAGTTGGAAAAGGAGCCCTTAATGTAAGACTGCATGAGTTCCTAACAGGTTCGAAACAACTCGATGGAGAGGGGAATACCCTAGCTAAGCCAATGGGAACAGAACTGGACTTGGTATATGTTACTAAACTTGCCTCATCAGTTACCCTCCATGTTGGTTACTCGCATTTGATAGGCACAGAAACATTGACCACAATAAGACCAGGAGATGCTAAATCCAACAACTGGGCCTTCATGATGCTAACTTTCAAGCCTAAGGCATACAAATTCGAAAAAGCCGCTGAATAAAAATCCGATAAATACTTAAAAATTATAAAATGAAATATATATCAATTTTCACTATAACTGTTCTTTCCTTTCTCTTGATCTCATGTGGATCTAGTGACCAGGCAAAAATGGAGGATGCTTCGACTTCTGTTAGCTCCTCCAAAATAGGGACCATAGAAAAGCCGCAGCTTACGCTAGGCTTCATTAAACTAACCGACATGGCTCCTTTGGCAATAGCGAAGGAATTAGGTTACTTTAAGGACGAGGGACTTTACGTTTCTGTCGAAGCCCAATCCAACTGGAAGAATGTCCTAGATAGAGTAATAGATGGGCAATTAGATGGATCGCACATGTTAGCTGGGCAGCCGATTGCTGCTAATGCAGGCTTTGGAAGACAGGCTGAACTAATCACTCCTTTCTCTATGGACCTAAATGGGAATGGAATCACAGTATCGAATGATGTGTGGAGCCAGATGAAACCTAACGTGCCAAAAGATGGCGAAGGCAAACCAATCCATCCAATTGAGGCTACCGCCCTCGCTCCTGTAATAGAAAATTACAAGAAAGAAGGAAAGGCTTTCAAAATGGGAATGGTATTTCCCGTGTCCACTCACAACTACGAGATAAGATACTGGTTGGCATCTGCAGGTATCCACCCGGGAATGTATACAGCAGAAAATATTCAAGGTCAAGTTGATGCAGATGTCCTTCTCTCAGTAACACCACCACCACAAATGCCAGCAACGCTAGAGGCTGGGACCATCTACGGATACTGTGTAGGGGAGCCTTGGAATCAGCAAGCTGTATTCAAAGGGATTGGAGTGCCAGTGACTACCAACTACGACATTTGGAAGAACAACCCAGAAAAGGTATTTGTGATGAGGAAGGACTTCGCTGAAAAGTACCCAAATACCACAAAGGCACTTACCAAGGCCTTAATTAGAGCTGCAAAATGGTTAGACGATCCAGCTAATAGACCAGCTGCGGTTGGAATTCTAGCAAAGCCAGACTATGTTGGAGCAGATTCAGTTGTCATTGCAAATTCAATGACTGGAACTTTCGAGTTTGAGAAAGGCGATAAGAGACCAATGGCAGACTTCAATGTCTTCTACAAGTATGATGCAACATATCCTTTCTACTCAGATGGAATCTGGTTCTTAACACAGATGCGAAGGTGGGGACAAATTCCTGAAGAAAAGGCTGCAGATTGGTACACAGAGACAATCCAAAAAGTATATAGGCCTGACCTTTGGAGGTCTGCAGCTGAAGAACTTCTTGCAGAAGGTAAACTTGAAGCCTCCGAAATACCAACAACCGATGGATATAGGGCTGTCACAACAGACTTTATCGATGGAAAGAAGTATGACGGGAAGGACCCAATAGGTTATATAAATAGTTTTAATATCGGAAACAAAGATGGAATCCAATAATCAACTTTTTCCAGTTTTCTTCAGACTAGACAGGATGAAAATCCTGATAGTCGGGGCAGGCGAGGTAGCATACGAAAAGCTGTTCTTCATGTTGAAGAGCAGCCCTGTTACCGACGTTCATATCGTAGCACCGGAAATTAATCCGGACCTCTTTGAGATCATTAATCAATATTCAGAAACCAAGTTTGTGATTGATCAAAAGCCATTTGATTTCACGGACATGGAAAACAGAGATATCATTATTGCTGCAACCAATATAAGGGAACTGAATAGGGAAGTTTGGAAATGCGCAAAGGCTAAAGGCAAGCTAATCAATGTAGCAGATACTCCAGACCTTTGCGACTTCTACCTGGGTTCGATTGTTACCAAGGGGGATTTAAAAATTGCCATTTCTACCAATGGCAAGTCCCCAACCCTAGCGAAAAGAATAAGACAAACTTTAGAAGAGGTCTTTCCTGAAGACGTGAAGAGTCTGCTGACTAATTTACATTCATTCAGAAAAACGCTGAAAACGAACTTCGAAAAGAAGGTAAAGATCTTAAATGAGTTAACTGAAAGTATGCTCACCACACACAAAAATATCGAAAATGGCATCAACTAGTCTATCTGTATCAGGAGATAAGAAGGGGAAAATTCTCAAGACTTTAACAGACCTAATCTCTTTCAAGATTGACTTCTCAGGAGTCCTTAAGAAGGGAATCATCACGATCGTTTCCGTCCTTGCCTTTCTAGGAATCTGGCACCTAGGGTCTAGCGTCCTATTCAACATTGAAGCTGAATCAAAAATCGAAAAAGCGCTTGCCGAACAAGGTGCGGCGGCGGCTGAAACAATGAAAACATGCATTGCATCTGGAGACCTTAGTTGCAGTCCCAATACC
>CAZMYK010000099.1:0-1414 GCA_964570435.1 uncultured Saprospiraceae bacterium
TTCCGCCTTCGACATTGACCTAATCCGCGAACTCATTATTAAGGGGAGCATAAACAAAGGTGCCGTAATCATCCACAATGGCTTCAAGACCGATGACTATCTCAAGAAAATCATTCAGCTACGTCTAGATGGCTTTGAAAACACCATCGTTGTACTAGATTCAAAATCTGAACTCAAGAAACTCAAGAATCTAGCACCTGGCCTAATTAAGCCACTTAAGGTCGGTATTCGCATAGCCATTGACGAAGATCCACAATCCACCTACTATTCTTCACGATTGGGAATTAGAGCCTCTGAAATTCTAGAATTCTATCAACAAGAACTTGCTCATGATCGATCATTTAGCTTTGAAATGCTGCATTTCTATATCGATTCTGGGATAAAAGACAAGCTCTACTACTGGGGTGAATTTCAAAAGGCAGTCAATCTCTACGTAGACCTCAAAACAATGTGTGCCAGCCTACACCAATTGAATATTGGAGGAGGCTTCCCGATTAGAAACGCTCTAGGTTTTGACTACGACTATGCCAAGATGGTTGATAAGATCATTGCTAAGGTTGCTAGTACAATGAGGGAAAACGGCATCCAAGATCCAGATATCTTCACTGAATTTGGGAAGTACACAGTGGGCGAAAGCGGGGCCATTATTTTTCGAGTATTAGAGAAAAAACAGCAGAATGATACAGAATTGTGGTACTTGGTAGACAATAGCCTTATGAATACGCTACCTGACTCGTGGTCGATCTTAGAGAAATTCATCCTTCTTCCGATCAACAACTGGGACAATACTTATACTAGGGTCAACATCGGTGGAATTAGTTGCGATCGCTCAGATCATTACAATTTCGAAGACTTAGATCAGCAACTTTTCTTACCAGAAAGCACAGATGAAGAAGAGGAAGCTCTCTACCTAGGATTCTTTCATACCGGTGCCTACCAGGATTCTATTAGTGGCTATGGGGGAATCAAGCACTGCCTCATTCCGGCCCCAAAAATGATTGTCGTCGACTACGACGCAGATGGAGAAGCATTCGATTATTTATATCGAAGGGAACAAAGTGCTGAAGAGATGTTGGAAATTTTGGGATATAAAAAGAAAGATAATGGATAGAACATTTGCAGGAATTCCCGATCAATATAGCACTAGGTCAAGTTCTGCAATATTCTTGCAATCCGTGCCCTACGATGGAACAAGTACTTGGGGAAAAGGTGCTGACAAGGGTTTCAAAGCATTTCTGGAAGCATCTGAAAATATGGAACTCTATGACATCGAAACCAATGCTGAGGTATATCGCATGGGGATCCACATGCTAGCTGAGGCTCCCTACTTCGATTCACCTGAAGAAATGTATAATTGGACTTATGAATCCACCAAAGATTTGCTGGATTCCGGTAAATTTCTCACCTTTTTCGG
>CAZMYK010000099.1:1424-10035 GCA_964570435.1 uncultured Saprospiraceae bacterium
GAGCACAGTATTAGTATCGGTATCATCAAAGCCTTCTATGAGCATTTTTCGGATCTCACAGTTCTGCAAATTGATGCCCATGCCGACCAAAGGAAGAGCTATAACGGCTCAACCTTTAATCATGCCTGTGCAGTCCATGATGCTGGCCAGAATTGTAACTTGCTACAGGTTGGAATCAGAAGCATGGATCAGGAGGAAAAACAATACATGGATCCCTTCAAAACGTGGTATGGGCATGAAATCTTAGGTCAGCTTGATTGGATTTCTGAGGTGGTCGAAAAAATGACAACGCAGGTATATATCACCCTTGACCTGGATGCCTTCGATTCCTCGATTATGCCTGCCACAGGTACGCCTGAACCGGGAGGTATGACATGGCATCAAGTTGTGAGCTTATTAAGGAAAACATTCATTGGCAAGAATGTGGTAGGCTTTGACATAGTGGAGTTAGCTCCTATAGAAGGCAACAAGGCTCCTCAATATCTTGCTGCGAAACTCTATTATAAGATGCTTTCCTACAAGTTTTCACAATAATAATTATCTTCAGAAAGTATGCAAAACCTAGGTCCCGTATCAACCTTCATTAAGCACCATTTTAGACACTTTAATGCAGCGACACTCATCGATGCTGCAGTTTCATATCAAGCGCAACTGGCTGAAGGACATAAAATGATGATTACCCTAGCGGGAGCAATGTCTACTGCAGAGTTGGGCCTGTCCTTGGCTGAGATGATAAGACAGGACAAGGTGCATATCATCACTTGTACTGGGGCTAATTTAGAAGAAGACATCTTCAATTTGCTTGCCCATGATCACTACAAACGCATTCCCAACTACAGGGACCTCTCTCCCCTTGATGAAAAGGATTTACTAGACCAGCATTACAATCGAGTAACGGACACCTGCATTCCAGAGGAGGAAGCTATGAGAAAGATAGAGAAGTTCCTATTTGAAGCTTGGTCTAAGGCAGAAGAGGAGGGACAGAGTTTCCTCCCGCATGAGTACTTCTACAAGATTTTGCTTAGCGGTCAGCTCAATCAGATGTTTCAGATTGACCGCAAGGATTCCTGGTTGCTTGCGGCTGCGGAAAAGAACTTACCGATCATCGTACCGGGTTGGGAAGACTCGACTTGTGGGAACTTCTTTGCTTCCTATTGTATCCAAGGAAGATTAAGCCCAAGGACGATGAAGAGTGGAATAGACTACATGATTTTTCTTGCTCAATGGTACCAAGAAAATGCGGAAGAGAGAGGAGTGGGATTCTTTCAGATTGGAGGAGGTATTGCTGGGGATTTTCCGATCTGCGTCGTCCCAATGCTACACCAAGACTTAGGTCTAGAAAATGTGCCGATGTGGTCCTACTTCTGCCAGATCTCTGATAGCACAACCTCTTATGGTTCCTATTCTGGAGCCGTGCCCAATGAAAAGATTACCTGGGGCAAACTAGAGGTCGACACGCCAAAGTTCACCATTGAGAGTGATGCAACGATCGTGGCTCCTTTGATCTTTGCATGGATATTGGGTTACTAGGTATTTGCAAATCAAGAAGTATCTACTTGCACAGCATACAGCTAAAAAGCTACAATTTCTGCTTGTCACAATTTCAATGCTAAAAGTGCGCATTCATCCTAAGGCAATTCGCTGCTATTAAGAATAGCAAAGCTGAACGAATAAAACGATGGATTCCAATAGTGCTAGATAGATCTAAACCATAAACTGCACAACGTGCAATAAATTACGATACACCTAGCAAAGACTCTTGATAATCAAGGATTCGCTTCTTTAACAAGAAATACACCCTTGAAAGAAGAGCACCATAATCGTTTACAGCAGTGTTGAGTATATCTAAATTATCTTCCCTGTAGGTTTCATGGTGAAAGTACTGCATATCTCTGGACAGGTAACTTTTGAAATTTTGCATCACAAGTTCTGGAACTTCACCTTCTAATATTTCCATTTTTAACAACCTTCTAATCTCCTTTTTGAAGTACACTTCCTCACGGTAAATTTCTTGAAACCTTGCGCTGATTTCTTCGAAAGGTAGGGAATCCATGGTAAATTTGAGATCCTCTGAAAGTGCCAAGTAAGCCTCATATTGTTCTTGGAATCCTTCGTCATAGTCAAAGAATTGTTGGTAAAAATGCTCCAAGTTTCCACTAGACGATTTACCAAGCTCTAATTGATGGAAGAAATCATAGATTATAAGATCGTACTTTTGTACTCTTGCCTTCAGATTTTGGGAGTCCTTTTCTAGTCTTGATTTCAGGTCCCTTGCGTCCCTCCTTGCATACTTGATCCCGTCGTAGTCGAAGGTCTTAATGCCGTACTGTTTCTGGCTAATTTTTTCAAGATCACCAATATCAGAATTAAGAGCTACCATGGTGTAGATCAAGTCAATATTTTCCGAACTAAAAAGCTCCTCGATCGTCAAATCCGAAGCTGCACTTTCTCTTGGAAGCTTAAACTTTGAAGGATTATGCTGATCATAGTAGGATTTGTAGATCTTCGAAAAATTCTCTTTCTTATGGACCTCCATATAGTCATTGAAAAACTCTTCGGTACTTATCTTACTAGTTCGAGATTTATAGCTGATTGTACTAAAAAGCTTTTTTGTAAGTTGCTTCTGCAAATGGTCAATATCTTTAAAGATTTCATTGGCCCGCGCGTTGTCAAGACTTTCGGCTTCTAAGCCAGTCTCTTCTAATTTTTGTATCCGCACTTCTGTGCTTGGATGGGAAGCCCATTGGTTCTCCACAACTAACTTTGACTTATTCATGCGATTCATCTCCTGGAGATCAATCTTTGGCAAGTCATTCTCAAATGGAATACCCCTGTCTTTAGCAAGGAATCTTAAAGTGGTCAACTGATCTTCAAATAGGTTTTCACTAACTATGCTATCAGCTACCTTAGAACCATAATACTGGTACGTACTATTCAATGAATAATCAGCAAATGACAAACGCAGCAATCCATCGCGCAAGGGCTCATAACCTGTCACATTAGCTGCAACTTCATCTGCATGGAATTCCATTTCACGAGATAATGACATGTAACTTTTATTCACTATTCCATATAACTTCTGAAGCAAGAACTGTATGCCTATGATGATCTTAATGGCTATGGCCACAAAAAATGAAATGATACCGCTTGCACTTGACCACCTATTGATTAAGTTTTGAAATGAGTCATTGTCATAGAGCATATTGTAAATCACATGATTAACGTTGTAAACATAGCTTCCGACCTTCATCGACTTCTGCGAAAAATGTCCAAACTCATGTGCTATGATGGCTTTCAACTCAGATTTTGTGGTAGCATTGACTAGACCTAAACCAATTATGAGGTTCTTTCTAACAGGGAATATCATGCTCCAAAAGCTTGAATCATAAAAAACAGCTGCATTTACATCCATAGACAAGTAAGTCTTCTTGGGACGCTTTGTCCCTACTTTGTCAACAATTTCATTTATGATTTCAAAGAGTTCAGTTTCTTCTGCGGAACTAATCTCATGCAGATTCGACCTATCCATTTTCTTCTTGGTAAATAGAAATTTGATCAAGAAAAATGATACAAGTAGGCCTAAACTAGCAAGTCCTGCACCAAGCAAAATTCCAAGAAAACTGCCGAGGTTCCAAATGATCACTATGCCTCCCAAAATGCAGGCGGCTGTAAGTACAAGAGACAAGACTAAGATTATTAAGTAGGTCACAATGAAGAATATGATGGCTAAAATTGACTTCCTTACATCCGCTTTAAACTTATCAGAAAATTGGATTGATTCTATTGACATTGGTATAAGTGTGTTTAATGATAACCAAAGATGGAAAAAAATGTAGGACTAGGGACCTTATTCAATCCATTTCATTCCTGCTAAACCTAAAGAATTGCAATATTGGATAGTTATTCTTATTTAGACTTAATACAGATAAAAAATTTAGCTATATTTGCAAGTATTCCAGTAACAAGAAATATCGTGCTATGTCTAGCAAGTGTTGCAAGAAGAAATGCTGTAAAAAATACAAGAAAAAAGGAAAGGACAATTGTAAGAAATGTCCAAAAATTTGTTGTGTTTGCGCCTGCTGAATCTATTCCCCTGGATTTGCTTCAGCAGCGATCGCTGAACTGATTGCTAGGATGTCTCTGTCGAACATATACATACCACTTTTGTCATCTCCGATCAGTTCTAGCTTATCGTTCATCGTCCTTGCTACAGCTTCCTCCTCTATTTGTTCTGCAACATACCATTGCATGAAATTATGAGTTGCGTAGTCTTTCTCCTGCAAGGCGATATCAATGATCTTGTTGATGCTTTCAGAAACAAAAATCTCATGCTTAAGCAAGGCTGCAAAGGCATGCTTGATAGAAGGGAAGGTCAGCGGAGGTTGAGAAAGTGCTGGAATAGTCGCAAATCCTCCTCGCTCATTTACGAAGTGAATTAATTTCAACATATGCATTCTCTCCTCGTCACTATGCTGATAGAAGAATGCTGTTACGTTATCAATTCCAGGCTGAATCTCAGCCCATGAAGCCATTGCTAGATAAACTTGTGAAGATTCTGCTTCGATTTTGATCTGCTCATTTAAGGCCTCTTGAACTCTTTTCTTTAACATCTTTAAAGTCTTAAGTAGTTAACGTATTGTTGATCGTACACAAAACTAACAATAGAAATTGGATACAGTTCTAGATCAGCCCTTTCTTTTTCAACTTCCTACGTTCTAATTCTAGAAAATCGATTGTCTTTTCCACGGCTAGGTCTAGGTTTTTGATCTTGCCAGTAGAATAGATAAGGCTTCTTTTCTTTCCATCAGTCAAATTCTCCCAAATATGGGATGCAGCCTGATCTTGAGCAAGAAGTGCAGTAAGAAATTCTGGCACTCCTACTCCGAGTGGATTGGGATCTAGTAAGACCTTGAAGTCTACCACATCTCCGACGCGAAGTCCAGCAGCAGCTAGGTTTTTCTTAGAGATGATGATGAAGAAGTTACCATTTCCTAAGTGATTAAGGCCACATGACCATGCAACCTTTCCGATTTCACAAATCAATCGACTATTCCTTTGCTTTTCTAGGCTGAGAACTAACTCTGCCTCTAATTCGAAGTAAAAATATGCTCCCTTTCTAGGTTCTAGTTGTCTAATTTCCTGTCTCAGTTGATACATTCTATCCTACTTGAAAGAACCAAAATGCCACAAAACTCCTGAAGGATCATGCAAGAAGAATTCCCTTCCCCAATCGAGAACCTTGATATCAGACAGCCTCACATTCGAATACTTTTCCATCAGCCCTCTTCCTTCGATATCAGCATAGCATTCATCCAGGTCCTCTACTTCTAGGAAAAGCATCAGGTTGTCCACCCATTTTTTCACAAAGTACTTCTGCAAGTAGAAACCCATGCTATCCTGGACCTGAAAGTAACTCATCGATTCTCCGATAAGATGTTCATCAAAGCCAAGGTCACGATAAAAATCCCTTGAAACTTGAAAGTTCTTCGCACCGATGAAGCTTCTTACACTCCGAGCCTTGTACAAGGGTCTACTTGCCATTTTTTAAATTACTAAAGATGTAGGACATTTCTGCTCTTATTTGCTCACTTCTCTCTAGGTAGGTTGCTTCAGCAGCATCCGTACCATCCGAAACCTTAGGGTCTACATAGGTAACAGCATACCTCTTGCTTGCTCCTACAACAATCGGACAATTTTCATCTGCATGACCACAAGTCATAATTGCAATGTAGTCTGAGCTTGGATTGAAACCGTGGTCATAGCGCTTCGAAAAAGCAATTAGAGGCTGACTAGATGGATCAGTTCTAATTGAATAAATGGGATTTTCACCCTTCGAAAGGGCAATGATATCAAGCCCTTGTCCTCTTAGTGTGTCGATAACCATGGGGAAGACTGCAGTCGCCTCTGTTCCTCCTGAATAGCATTCTACCTGATCAAAACCATTTTCATAGGCAGCAGCTTGAGCCCAGATCTGCGATAAGTGACTCCTACGTGAGTTATGCGTACAGATAAAATTCAAGCGAATCTTGTCACCTTTTTTCACCCTTCTTGCTAACTCTACCACAACGGTATCCAGGACTTCCTTCCTGCTATCTAAGATCATATTCCTACCTTTTTACTTCGTCTTTCCATTAGTAAATTGTCATGCCATTCTCCATTCAGCTTGGCGATTTTTTCCTTAATTCCAATTTTCCTAAATCCACACTTGAGGTGCAAATTGATGCTTCCCACATTCTCAGGCATAATGCCAGCTTGCAAAGACCAAATCCCATTTTCTTCACTACGCCGGATCAGTTCTGTCAGCAATTTCGAGCCTACTCCCCTACCACGCGAATCACTTCCAACGTAGATACTTACCTCTGCCACTCCTCCATAAACACATCTGCTGGACACACCTGCCAGACTCGCCCAGCCCACAGCATCCTTGCCATCAAACAATATTATCCTAGCAAATTCCAGATGATCCTTGTCCCAAGCATCCCAGGTGGGAGCGCTTGTTTCAAAGGTCGCTATTCCAGTCCTTATCCCTTCCGCATAAATCTTACTAACAGCTGGATAATTCTCTTCAGTAATGACTTCAAACTTCATCCTAGCAGCACGAAGAACCTGGCCCACAAGAATTGCCATCAGCAATTTCAAGCGTCTGCAACGCAGGAACACCGCAAGCTTCTCTCGCCAAGCAAGCAGTAGCCTTAGAGGTCAAAATAAAGTTACCCCCCTTCACATCTAAGCCATATTTGCCGATCGTATCTCCTTGGTACTCCACTTCTATTTCAAGGTCACCAATTCCCAACTTTTCCTGGGATAACTCTATGATCTTAACTAGTTTTTCAGGATGCAGGCGGTGATCATAGTCATCTGCTTCCCACAACTGGAAGTTAACAACTTCCTCGTGACGAAGTACACCACCACAATCGATAAAATCTTTGGTCACCTTGCCTACCTCAGTAACATGAAAGTGTCTAGGAACTAAACTCCCATTCGGCAATTCAAAGGCAATCTCATTTTGCCTTCCTAGTATTTCTTTAATTTCATTAAGTCTCATCCTATCAATTTTTACTTCTAATTAATATCTAAATCCTAGCAACATGAAAAATTCTGAAACATCTGGTTAAAAATTGCACCGACTTCTTCCATTTTCTTTCCATTGATGCAATAGCAGACACTGGCTCCACTCACATCTCCTTTTATGATATCCATCTTCTTCAGTTCCTTAAGGTGCTGTGAAATTGTAGACTGAGAAAGTCCTATTTCTTCGACAATACTTCCACACACACATGAATTGACCTTCACAAGATATTGTAAGATGGCAATTCTTGCCGGATGACTAATTGCCTTTGCAATTGCAGCGATCTGATTTTGTTGAGCTGTAAAAAGCTCATTTTTTGTTGCTCCCATAAGTTAATCGTAATATTACGATTAATGTTTAAATAAAGCAAGACTTTCGTTCATTTAATTTGTTCTTCTAACAAACAAATGATCTCGAAGCAAACCTTGATCTGATCTAAAAAATATTGATTATCAGGCACTTAAGAAAACGAAATAACTAATGAGAGTTGCTTAGAAAATTTTGTGACAAATTACTTAAGCTTTCTGGAATGCTGAAGGAGAAGCTCCAACTTGATTCTTAAAAAAGCGACTAAAGCTTGCAGGCTCTTCGAATCCTAGTTCAAAGGCAATCTCTTTTGAACTCTTATCTGAATACTTAAGTAGACGCTTTGCTTCTAGAACAATCCGATTTTTGATGACCTGGAGAGGTGAGCGATTATTTTGTTTAGCAAATAGGTTGGTAAGTGTTTTTGGTGATTTATTTAGCATCGCAGCATAGTCTTTCACCTGGTGGAAATCTCGAAACTTTTCTTCTACTAAGAGGTTGAAGGATCTAATCGTATCTGAGTCCACAGAATTTAATTCTTCTGGGAGGTATTGCTGCTTTCCTAGTCTGGTGGTCAATATGATGAGCCGCTTTAGCAACATGCGAAGCATTTCACCCTGGATGGTGTCTTCCTCAGAAAACTCCTCCTCAAAAACCTGAATCAAAAGGTTGAGCTTCTGCTGGTACTTCGCATCCAATTTGATAAAGAGGTAGTCCAAGCTGCCGAAAAATAAAAAGCCAGCACAACTTACTTCCTTATCGTGGTCTATGATACAATAGAATTCTCTGTTAAACTTCCAAGCCACCACATTTTCAGTCTTCGAAAATTCAAAGACATTCTGGGACATAAGGGGTAAAATCGTCTGGGATGGGAAGTCATACTCCACGTCGTCGATCCACACCTTTTGATCTTCACCACGATTCCAAGCTATGGTTAGCAGGGCGTCATTCGGCATCAAACTGTTCTTCTTGAAGGATGCTTCATTGATAATAAAATGAAGTACTGAATCCTCCTTTCTGTCCTCGAATTTATAAATCATAATGCTCTAAATAAAAAAGAATCACCCATACAACATGAGCGATTCCTTTCTGTTCAAACCAAACTTCTACAATGAAAATTACTTAACAGTTATCTTGTAATGTGGCGTAGGGTTTAATGGACAGCTATACACATAGTCACCTGCCGTCAAATCCACTACCCCTGTATATTGGGCTTCCCCTTTCTTAACCAAGGCA
>CAZMYK010000100.1:0-9942 GCA_964570435.1 uncultured Saprospiraceae bacterium
TAAATGCTCCCACACCTGCTGCTCTTTTCGGAAATTTGCGCAACTTACGAGATGGAGACCAAGTTGTGCTTGGACACTTTACCGTCGCCTCTGTTTCTACTAGTAGTATTTACATCAACAGACAATTCTTGCCAGTACTTCCTATAGATCCAGACCACAGAATCAGAGTTGAAAATTGCTTTATGTGTCCTCAGACCACCTCTTGTGACGAAAGTCGAACAAGAACAAGCATAGAACCAGACGGATGGGAAGGTTAGATATGTCTATTAAAGTTTTGTTCTTGTTGGCAATGGGAATATTGTGCAATCTTACGGTTGCAAGTAGTCAAGAAGAAGTGGATGTTACATTCATTGTCCAAGCGGATGCCCAACCTGTAGAGTTTGCCTCCATTCTGGTGGAACCTTGTTCTTGCGGTGGTATTACAGACAAAGATGGCAAAGTGATTCTGCCTCTGCCTCGGGGCACTTATCAAGTGTACACCAGCTTTATCGGTTACCTTGAAGATACTGTAGCATTAGCGGTTGAAGAGGACGTCGACTTTATGATTCAGTTGCGAGAAAAGACCTATTTACTTGACGGTGTTACTATTACAGGTGCTGATGCAAGGGATTACTTAGAGAAGACAGTGATGGGAGTGCAACAGTTGGATATCAACAAGATCAAGAACCTCCCAACCGCAATCGGGGAAGTCGATATCATGAAAAGTCTTACGATGTTGTCTGGTGTTGGAAGTGCTGGTGAAGCGAGTAATGGCCTATCTATTCGCGGAGGGTCCTTGGATCAAAACCTAGTTTTGCTTGACAGAGCCCCTATCTACAACACGAGCCATCTCTTCGGTTTGTTCTCGGTCTTTACACCAGATGCAGTAAGAGGGGTAGACCTCTTTCAAGGAAATATGCCAGCAAAGTATGGTGGGAGGATATCTTCAGTAATTGATGTGAAGGTTGCTAACCCAGACCTACGAACCTTTTCGCTAAAGGGAGGTGTTAGTTTTGTTTCTAATAAGCTAGCCCTGAACGTACCGCTCAAGAAGGGAAAGGCAGGTCTGCTTCTGGCAGGTCGAGCCTCATACAATGATTTTATTTTTAAACGGATAGAGAAGTTGAAAAATACTAGGGCTAATTTTTTAGATGGAACTTTGAAGTTTAGGTACGAAATCAATGACAAGAATAGCCTCTACTACACCTCATTCTATAGCCAGGACTTTTATCAATTGGACCTTAGTTCAACGATCAATAATATTGTAGCAGATGCTAATCAGTATGACTATGCGATGTTAAACAATACCCTTACTTGGGTTAAGAAACTAGGCAGCAAGTCCTTTCTCACTACCGACCTGGTGAGTAGTGCTTACAAGCCCAAAATAATTTTTCCGCAGTCGCAAGTAGATAATGAAGTCACCTATTCATCGGCTATAAATACATTTTCACTTTCTAGCGAATATTCTGCTGCACCTCTTGAAAGATTATCTTTCTATTCTGGGTTAATGTTGACTTCGACGAGACTGAAGCCTGGAGCACTAACCTCTGATAATCAAGAAATCTTAAGAAATAAGTCTTTGGCTGACCAGGTGGGACTAGAAGCTGCTGTATATGCTAACTTGGATTGGACGATCAATTCCCGGATGTCACTTTCTTTAGGACTTAGATATGTGCACTTTATCCTCAGTGGGCCATATGATCTTGCGAGCTATGAAGATGAAAGTAGACAAGAAATAGTAGCGGTAAGGAGTTTTGCACCTGGCGAAGTAGTTGCGGACTACGGTATGCCTGAGCCAAGGATTGGGTGGCGGTATAGCTTGAGCAATAGCATCTCACTTAAGGCTAGTTATGCAATGACAAGGCAGTACCTTCAGAATATATACAATAGTACCACACCTCTTCCTACCTCACGTTGGACATTTTCTGATTTCCATATCAAACCCCAACTCGGGCATACTTATAGCTTTGGATACTATCAGAATATTGCAGGTGGAGAGGTATCTATCGGACTTGAGGGCTACTATAGGACCATCCAAAATGTGATTGACTTTAAATCCGGCGCAGATTTCTTTCTTAACCCACATGTCGAGCAGGATGTTGTACAAGGAAAAGGACAGAACTATGGATTGGAGCTTAGTCTGCAAAAGCCTCAAGGCAGTGTCAGCGGCTGGTTGAATTATTCGTATTCTAGAAGCTTGCGAAGGTTTGAAGCACGGTTTTTGAGAGATCGCATCAATAACAATAATTGGTTTCCATCGGACTTTGATCGGCCGCATGTTGTGAACGCCACGGTGAACTTGCAAGGCAATGAGTTCAATACTTTTAGCTTCAATTTCACCTATCAAACTGGCAGGCCTTATACGATTGCCAATGGTTTCGTAAAGACTGGAGAGATCCCTGTGCCAATTTTTATCAAGCGTAACAACTCAAGGCTACCAGATTATCACCGACTGGACTTTTCATGGCGTGTACATAATATAACCACTAAGAATACGAGGTGGAAGGGCGATTGGATTTTTACGGTCTATAATATATATAACAGAAACAATGCATATAATATATTCTATACCGTCAAAGAGATAGGCAGGGTAGGAAGCTCTGTTGGAAGTGGGCCACTGAATTCTAACCAACTGTCTATTTTTGGTAGAACCATAGTTTCGCTTGGATATAACTTCAAGTTCCAATAGGGATCTTAGAAGAGATGTACGTTTCATGACATCAACGAGCCACTTCAGTACATTTCATTTCACTTTATCTACGATATCAGCTCATATTTGGATCATTAGTAAATAAATAAACCGTATCTCAGAAGTACGGAAAACAAAACTTGATCCAATGAGAGTATTAACAATAGCAATTGTGTTCTTTTTAACACCTATGCTGAGCTTTTCACAAAGTCATTCAATAAGTATTAATTCCACCAATGGGAAAACTAAAATGACGGTGAAGCAAGGAAATGGAAATAACTTTTCCTTGGTAATGGAAGGGGATATCGAACTTAATGACGATGACTCAGACATCGCTGACCTCAGTGAGAATGGATATTTCGAACTAAAGAAGTCAGGCTTTGGTAGCAGACGTCGGATTTTGATAGAAAAAGAAGGAGGGGTATTGGTCCGGAAGTACTATGTTGGCAGTAAAGAGGTTGCCTTCGACCCAGAAGGTCGTCAATGGCTCGCCGAGGTGCTGCTAGAAGTCGTTAGAAGAACTGCCTTAGGAGCTGAAAAAAGAGTAGAAAGAATCTTTAAAAAAGGAGGTGCGCAAGCTGTCCTGAAAGAGGCAAAGTTAATGGAAAGTGACCATGGAAAAGCCATCTACCTAAAAAAGCTCTTAGACAAAGAGCTTGACCAAGGTGAACTTGCACAAGTGCTTGACGTCGTAGATGAAGTGGATTCGGATCATCATCGAGCGAACCTTCTTAGTAACTACTCGAGCTCATTTCTTGCATCTGAGTCTAATACATCTAAGTTTATTTCAAGTGCACGTCAGATTGATTCAGATCATCATAAGGCAAATATCTTAGGAGAAATTGTACGTTCAAAGCAAGCTGGAGATGGAGAACTCAGAAACCTATTTGAGATAAGCAAGGATATCGATTCAGACCATCACAAGGCTAATTTGTTGAGCCTTATGATGGAAGAATATAAGATGACGAGCTCAGAAGTAGACCTCATCCTAGACCAGGTAGAATTGATCGATTCGGACCACCATAAGGCCAACATTCTTTCTCAGGCTCTTAAGATAGAGGACCTTCCTGTACCTGTGCAAGACCGCTTCATAAGATCGGTTTCCGAGATTGATTCAGACCACCATAAGGCATCTATTTTTGAGCAATTGATCGATAAGGAGATCACAACAAAAGCTCTTCAGAAATTAGTAGCTATGGTAGCCGATGAAATTGATTCCGACCACCATAAGAGTTCACTTTTGATTGAGGTTTTGAAGCAGAAGAACATGGACGATGGATTGATGGATGCCATCTTAGAAGCCACGAGAGAGGTGAATTCAAGCCATAGTCAGGGTAATATTTTCAGAAGACTTGCTAAGAAAGAACTGAGCGAAAAAACAATGGTAAAGATCCTAGGGCAAGTGGAGGCAATTGACTCAGACCACTCAAAGACTGATGTCTTAATACAACTTGCACCCCAAGTAAGGAAGGGAAGTGACAGAGTTAGAGCAGCCTACATGGATGCTATGAAGAGTATTAGTTCTAATTCCTCTAAGGGAGAAGCTTTACGAGCAATTGAGTAAAATATATCCCCTACTTTAGGGGAATGAAGTGGCGAAGAATTATGAACTTTTTATGCATTTTGTTTGGTAGCACACTGGGTGTTTCTTTTTATGCATTCCTTTACCTCGAGATAGCTAAAGCACCTATTGAGTACCTATTCTCCGCTGCCTTGGGGATCCTTATAGCCTATGCAGTTATTTTCCTTAGTACCTTCCTGGATAAGCAATTGTCTTGGAAGGAAGGGACTGGAATTAGACTTTTGGTTGGTATTGTATTGACAAGCGTTTTAGCCTTCTTGCCCATATTTATTGTGATGAAAATCTCTGGCAATGGCCACGGGACAAGTACCTGGATAAAATTAGGTATTTTGCTTTTTACGACGTCCTTGCTTTTTAATACCATATATTTTATTTTTTATTCATACCAGAATTATACCAGCACCCAAGTGCATAAGATTAGGTATCAAAGGATCCAGAACCAGCTTCAATTACAAGCTCTTAAGTCGCAACTTAGTCCACACTTCTTATTCAACAGCATGAATGCTCTATCGGCACTTTTTTACAAAGATATTGTCCAGGCGGAGGATTTCATTCGGAGCCTTGCTTCTTCATTTAAGTACGTATTGCAGCACCACAAATCTACCTTCGTTACGATCTCCGAAGAATTGAAATTTGCAGAAGACTATGCAAGAATGATGAAAATAAGATTTGGGAACCATCTACATATAAGTACCTCGCTTGACCAGGAAACACTAAAATCACGGATCCCACCTTTGACGCTTCAGATGTTGGTAGAAAATGCGATTAAACATAATTATATGGACAAAGAGCAAGGATTGGAAATAGTGATAAAGAATTGGAATGGATATCTTGAGGTATGCAATTTGAAAAGATCTAAAGATTCAGTGCGACATTCTACGAAGGTCGGTCTGCAGAATATTTCTGATCGTTATGCACTTCTTAGCAAGAAGCCCGTTGGCGTGGAGGATTCCGAATTTTTCAAGGTGAAGCTACCCATTATTGCATGAGAAAACTCTTTATTCATTATCCCTTATTTAGGTTGCTAAGTCCAATTGGAACAGGTTTGCTAGTCTACCTGCTGATTTTGCTTGTAAATAACAATGTTGAACAACTACAGGCAAACTTTCTTGGTCAGGAGGTCTACGTATGTATGGCCCTAGCACTTGTGATTCAGGAAGTTTCTCGTGCTTCGTTGTTGATTTTCGCCTCCTTAGATAACAGGCTGCGAGATATGTACATCATTTTGCTCCAATTTGTATCGACGATGTTAGTATCTATAGCGATAGTGACTTTTGTAATGAAGTGGTACTTTAAGAACTTCTTAGGCTATACACCTAATCTGACCGAACTGCTCATTTTTAATGCAATTTTTGGCTTCATTGCCTTGATCTACTTGCTGCTCTATAAGGGACATCAGTTGCTTTATAAAATCAACAAGAAGAAACTTGACAAGGAAGAACTCGAAATCAGCAAGCTCAACACGGATTTTTCTTCCTATACCGAAAGAATAAACTCTGACTTGTTCTTTGAAAGCTTGGAGGCTTTGATTGTATTGATGAAGAAGGACACTAGATTAGCAGAGGCATTTACGGAGGAATTTTCATTACTCTATCGCTACACCTTGTTGAAAAAAAACATTGAAGTCGTTTCAATATTCGAAGAGTTAGAGATCGTTAAGAACCTGCTAAAGATCTATTCCTATTTGCCTTATCGAAAACTATGCTTGAAATTAGAAGGTATTTTAGAAACCTTGGTTGTGCCAGGAAGTCTCCTCCTAATTTTCGAAAAGATTATAAGAACTACCTTGCTTGACCGATCGAATGAGCTTGAAGTGCTAGTGGAATGTAGCAGCGACCATGTTCTGATTTCCTACCTCCGATCTGAGAGACTTGCACGCCCCTTTCTAGTAGAAGAAATTCAGACCGTCATCGACAAGTATAGTTTCTATTCTGACCGTGCTGTCAGTATCGAAAATGATGGACCTTTTAAAAACATAAGACTTCCCAAACTGATTCTAGATGAAAGTAATCATAATTGAAGATGAACCCTTGGCAGCAGAAAAGCTAGAGCGCTACCTTGAAAAGTGCTCGAAGCATGTACAAGTATTAAAAAAGTTGCAAACGATTCGAGAATCGATTGTTTGGCTCCTGGATCACCAGAGGGAGGTAGACCTGATATTCTTAGATATACAGCTACAAGATGGCTTGAGTTTTGAATTGTTTTCTAGGGTTGAAATACGGACTCCTGTCATTTTTACAACAGCCTACGACGAATATGCCATAGATGCTTTCAAGGTCAATAGTATAGATTATTTGCTAAAACCGATAAACTTTACTGCTTTAGACAAAGCATTGTTGAAGTATGATAGTCTTAGAGCACAGTTTTCAAACACCGCCAGCATGACGCCAATTCTTGGCAAGTTGAAAGATCGGGTTTATAAATCTAGGTTCTTAGTCAAGAAAGGAAATCACATTCTGTCAGTTCCCACAAAAGATGTAGCCTACTTCTATGCTGAGGGAAGAGATGTTTTCTTAATCAACAATCAAGGAAAAAAATACATCATAGATTACAAACTCGAGGAGCTCACTGACTTCCTTGAGTCAGCTGACTTTTTTAGGATTAATCGAAGCTTAATTGTCAGCATTTCTGCCATCCTAGATGTAATTGTTTATTCAAACAGGAGGTTGAAACTAAGTCTGAACCCAAAGTCTACAAAGGAGACGATTGTTGCACGAGATCGGGTGGCTTCATTCAAGAAGTGGTTTCAAGGGGAATAAGTCTATAAGTAGAGAAAAAGGTAGGATCAAAAAAGCCGGAAGCACTGTTAGGTATGCTTTCCGGCTTTATTTTGTTGTGATCGGTCTGGGGCTCGAACCCAGGACCCACGCCTTAAAAGGGCGTTGCTCTACCAGCTGAGCTAACCGATCTTGAATCTTCTGTTCTTCAACAGATTTTGCTGATTTCTCAAACGGGATTGCAAAGATAATAGTATATCTAAAAGATCCAAGAAGTTTAAATTAGAAAATGAAAAAAAATTAGATTTTGAAGGTCTTACCATCCTGCGCAAGATCGCAATTCGGAAATACTTCAAGGGCCTCGTTCAAGAAAACTGATACGTCCTTATATCGCGACGAAAAGTGGCCTAGCAGGAGTCTTTTAGCATGAGATTTCTTAGCGATGATGGCGGCTTCTCTTGCTGTAGCATGCCCTCGAGCGCGAGCTTGATCTTGCATATCATGGAGATAGGTGGCTTCGTGGTAGAGCAGGTCGGTACCTGAAATTAGGTCGACCAATTCTTCATCGTAGATGGTGTCAGAGCAATATGCATAGGCTCTTCTAGGTTTAGGTGTGAGGGTGATATCTACATTTGGTATTCTTTGGTCACCATGCCTTAGCACGTCACCTCCTTCCTTCGCTTGCTTAATCTCTGGGATTGAGAGTTTGAATTTTTCTATCGCAGTCGAATCTATTTTTCTAGGTTTTTCTTTTTCCCTAAAAAGGAAGCCTGTCGTGGGAATACGATGTTTCAAAGGTAGGGTGCTGACTTCGACATTCTCGTCCTTGTGAATTAGCTCCGAAATATCGGGGTTAAGTTCGTGTATCTCAAGAGGAAAGTTGAGGTAGAAGCTACCTATCTCTTCTAAGGTTCCAATGAATTTTTTAAGTCCAATTGGCCCATATATTCTTAGAGACTTGGTCCGAGAACTAAGATTAAATGATGTAATTAGTCCAGGGAGTCCAAAGAAATGATCACCGTGAAAGTGGCTTATAAAGATTTCGTCAATTTTGGATTTCTTAACCTTGTATTGGTTTAATCTAATTTGGCATCCTTCCCCACAGTCAATCATATAAGGTTTACCCTCAGAGCTTAGTATTTGCGAGGTTGTGAATCTAGAAATGGATGGAATTGCGGAATTACAGCCAAGAATGGTAAGCTCTAAGCTCATTTACTCCTCGACTTCCTTGTCAAGTTTTCTTTCGATTTCTTCAGTATCAATATAGTCTATTGATTTCTGTAGGCTTGGCATCAAGGTCAAGATCGTTTCCAATCTTGAAATTTCTATTAATCTTTGGACACTTGGGTGGTCTATTCCTGTTAGAACAAAAGATCCGTAACCCTTCCAAAGGCGATTTGCGGTCAGAATGGCACTTAGACCTGACGAATCGACATACTTCACCTGAGATAGATCGAAAATAAGATTTCTGACTCCTTCATTTCTAAGAAAAACAAATTCTGATTTTAAATTCGGAGCTATAAGAGAGTTTAGATTTTCCTCTTGTAACTGGAATACAGAATACTTTTCTTCTTTATCTACATTGTATTTCATCTATCCTTTTCTTTTTAACTTTTCTGGGCCTTCTAAAGGTACAAATTTATTGAATTTTATATGACTTCAAAGCAAAATTGTAGATTAAAGGTGTAAAGTGTTGATTATTAGCTTGTATCGACAAATACTATCAACAAGATGTGTAATTACTTGTTAAATATTAGCTGCTTGAGACCGAATGCTGCTTGACGCTTATGCGCCAAATTTACAGGAATCTTATGGTGGCACGTTTTTTTTGGTAAATAGGGCGTAGGACTATTGATAACTAGCGGAATTAATAGTATCATTGTTACATGTAAATTAGAATATGAATAATAAAAAATTTTCACCTAGAGTAAAGAAAATTATTTCATACAGTAGAGATGAAGCTTTGCGTTTAGGTCATGATTATATAGGAACAGAGCATCTGCTCTTGGGTGTGTTGAAAGATAAAGACAGTCTTGCAGTGAAAGTTCTGAATTCTATGGACATAGATCTTAATGAGATCAAATACAAGGTGGAGGAGAATACAACCTCAAATAAGTCGGGCGATACTGCCTTGAATGTTGGTAATATTCCCTTGAATAAGCAAGCTGAAAAGGTTTTGAAGGTAACCTTTCTAGAGGCAAAGATGTATAAGAATGACGAAATTAGCCCAGAGCATCTGATGCTATCGATTTTGAGGCACAAAGATAACTTGGCTGCCAAGGTCTTGTACGAATATGATATCGACTACGAGAATTTCAAGAGTGAACTAGAGTATGTAAGTCAAGAAGAAAATGAATATTTCACCGAATATATGGACGAAACCCCTTCAGATTCTGATGCTCCTATGGAAGATGAGGGAAGTAGTGAGAGTTACTCAAGAAAGAGTACTTCCAAGTCACGAACGCCAGTTTTAGATAATTTTGGAAGAGATGTGACTAAGCTTGCTTTGGATGGTAAGTTAGATCCGATCATTGGTCGAGAAAAAGAAATTGAAAGGGTTTCTCAGATACTTAGTAAGCGGAAAAAGAACAACCCAATCTTAATCGGAGAGCCGGGTGTGGGTAAAACTGCTATAGTAGAAGGTCTAGCACTTAGAATTAACCAGAAGAAAGTATCAAGGTCTTTGTTTAATAAAAGACTGGTGATGTTGGATTTGGCCGCTTTGGTTGCTGGAACAAAGTATAGAGGGCAGTTCGAAGAACGGATGAAGGCCATTATGAATGAATTGGAGAAGTCGCGTGATGTCATCCTATTTATTGATGAAATCCATACTATTGTTGGAGCTGGAGGAGCCACTGGGTCACTTGATGCGTCCAATATCTTTAAGCCGGCTTTGGCAAGAGGTGAATTGCAATGTATCGGTGCCTCAACCCTTGATGAATATAGACAGCACATCGAAAAAGATGGAGCACTAG
>CAZMYK010000101.1:0-9934 GCA_964570435.1 uncultured Saprospiraceae bacterium
TCACATCATCGACAGCATTTGCCTGCAATACGGAATCACGCAACATATTAAAATATGGGTCGTCTGGATCATGACTATCCCCCGTTTTAGCCAATTCTGCTTCCACAGCAGCTTTGAATTCGATTTTAGAAAGGTTCGGAAAAATCGTGTTCCCAGCGACCTGAGCTGTCTTCGGGACAATTATGAAAAGTAAGAGCCATAGACCTAGCAGATTTAGCAAGGACCTGTTAGAGTTGCCACTGATAGCGGAAATCATTACAGTCATGCAAGAAAGGATAATATAAAAGACTAGGTAGCCCGAAGCGATCAAGGCCGACCTCAGCATAACTGAACTGTGGGGAACGTTGCTTTCTAGGAATGAAATGCCCAAAAGGGACAATAATGCAGGTGCAAAAAATAAACTTGAAATCAAAAACAGCCCTAGGGACTTTCCGAGAAGCACTTGGCCGATCGAGGCTCCTTGCAGGTACATAATCTTGAGCGTACCATTTTCACGCTCAGCTGTAATGGAAGAGTAGCCTATGAAAAATATGATCAAGGGCAGAATCAAAAGAAGCAACATCGCTATGTCTAGATCACCGAAGCGCACGAGTCCAGTAGAGAGGCTTGCTTCGGAGAAATTCGCAGTATGTTGCTTATGGGCTTCTAAGAATATCGAATTGCCCGTATAAGTTTCTATCCCTGCATCAAAAATACTTAGAGGGTGTTGCAATCGAAAAGTGAATGATCCGAAGTGTGCCATCCTATGCGGGTGCTTATCTGGATTTCCTTCCCAACTTTCGCGAGATTGGTCCTGAAAATGCTCGGCTGTGTGGTGGTGTGCTTCAAAAGCCGACCAAGAGCTAACAGTGACATAAACTAAGGCAAGCATGAAAACAGCAAGCAGTACAAAAAGACCCTTGTTACTCAGGGTCTTTCTGAAAAACTGCTTAGCAATTAATATCTCAACTTTCTTTGTCACTGATCTTAATGTCTATTTCTGTCGAAAAATGAAATTTCGTGTTGTTCTAGGGAATGAATTCCTGTACCTACCATGTGGCGCGATAATAATTCAGACCCTATTTTGGAGCACATTGTACATTTCATTATCTTTTTTGCATCTTTTTGCACCGCCTATCTATATTGTCTTTAAGTATAAGTCTTGTAGCTCTTGTGCCGTAATCTGCTCACTAGTAGCAGTATGAACCAATTGCCCTTCCTTCATTATTCCAATCCTGGATCCAATGGCTACTGCATTAAATATATCGTGGGTAGCCATAAAAATGCCAACTCCTTCAGAGGCTAGTTCCTTGCATGTTTTTGCAAATTCTGCCGAAGCTTGTGGATCAAGTCCTGAGGTGGGCTCATCCATTAAAATGAAGGATGCATTCTTAGCCAATGCTACTGCTATTCCAACCTTTTGCCGCATCCCCTTTGAATAGGTAGAAAGTCTGTTTTCAAATGCATCTTCTTGCAAGTTTGTCTGTACCAGAAAGGCGGCCAGTTCTTTTCGCGAATAGGTTAAGCCAGCCAAGCGGCAGAAGAAGTCGAGATTTTCAAAGGCATTTAGGTTGCTATACAAGTTAACAGATTCAGGGATGTAGGCTATCGAGCTTAAAACCTCTCTATTCTTAATAACAGAAATATCATTGATCGATGCTTTTCCCGAAGTCGGTTCAATGAGGCCTAGAAAAATATTGATGGTGGTGGTCTTCCCAGCTCCGTTCTGTCCTAGAAGACAAAAAATTTCTCCTGGTGCAACAGAAAAGCTTAAGTCCCGAAGTGCAAACTTTTCTTTATAGCGCTTACAGAGTTGTTCTGCTACTAACATAATACTTGCCCAATTGGTTAATTTTAAACTTTAAGACAACAAACGCAAGATGCTTATGGTCACGTTTGGTATTCAACTGCAATAGGGGTTTCACTACTACAATTGGCGTGCTAATGTACTTCTTTTATTTGTTTTTGCAACTCAGTTGCTTTATATTTGCAGCATGGGTATTATGCGAAAAACGAAATCTATTAAGCTCTTGCTTGATGAATTCGAAAAGGAATCTACGGCGCTTTCAGTAATCGTTCTTGTTGAACGTTTGAGTTCGAAGCTAAATAAGACCACGGTCTACCGCGTGCTAGATAAGCTTGAAGATGATGGCGTCTTGCATTCATTTCTGGGTAGGAATGGTTATAAGTGGTATGCTAAGTGTTCAGATTGCTCAGAAGAAGGACATGATGATGCCCACGCTCATTTCCAATGCACAGATTGCGGCAAGGTGGACTGCCTTAGCACGAGTGTTCATATCCCTAAAATCCCAAATCGACAAGTCGATGTTTCTCAAGTCTTATTGCAAGGAAAGTGTGAGGCTTGCCTAGTCTAGTAGGTCTGCTTCTTTTCTATCTTAAAGTAAGGCCAATTAATACTTAAGGGCTTGTCAAAGTTGTACAAAATTCATTCTCACTACATTCACAGTACTTTTGATTGTATAAGTGTAGGGCAATAATAGAGATTGCAGGTATAAAGTAGAAAACTCCTGGGAGACAAATAAAATCCAATCTCTCATTCAGAATTACTAGAAAAAGCAGGGACCAACTGGACCATAGAGCTGCTGGCATCCACTTGATAGAAGTTGTTCTTGTCGACCTATATATGGCTGCAAATGATACCAAAAGGAACAAGTAGTCGATGAACTGCCACCACAAGGGTGAAACAGCACATGCACTTTTTGAGGATTGGGCGACGAATAGCAGGGGAGTTGCTATGCAATGCACTAGACACAAAGCACTAGCAAGTGCTCCTACTTTGTCTGATCTCTGTACTGCATAGTCCATTCCTATTATTGCAAATAAGATGCAAATATAGCTATAAAGTAATCTTAATGCAACTATGTTGCATTTGTTGTACTACATCTTGCTTATTTCGGATATACAATTTCGGTCATTGTAAGATGTCGTTCTCTAGTCACGCCACGCCAAATCAGAGACGCGCAAGTGCCTCCTCTATAATATTATCCAAGCCTTGGGTCTCAAATTGCTCATCAGTAAAGACTTCCACATCAGGTTCTAAACCGTCTTCCAGGATGAAGCCATTGGGAAGAGACCCAACCGTTGCTGAGTAGGTGAAGGTCCATCCGTTCAGCAGCTGGTTAGCAACAGGGAGGCCCGCTCCCCCACCAGAATCATCCCCTAAGATCGTAACATTTGGAAGGGTAGACATGTAGGCAACAAATGCATTGCAGGCGCTATAACATCCGCGATTGCTAAGGACAATAATCGGCTTCTGATAACTTATCCCTTTAGGAGCAATACGAATTTCCTTGGGATTAGTTAGGTCATTCTTTCCCTCGCCTTTCTTTTCTTGGCTTAGACCCACTACCACTTCTTCTTTTACAAAGTGTTGCATGATGCTCCTAATGTTGCCAGCATCACCACCGAAATTTCCTCTAACATCAATAATAAGCCCCTTTGTGTCCTTGTATTTATTTAATATCTCTGCCATCCCCTCCTCACTAATTTCATTAGTAAAAGTGGAATAGTAAAGATACGCCACATCCTCCTCTAGGAAGCAATGCCTGATCCACGTAGTCGTATCCATGTCATTCGGGACCAAGTAGTTCTCAATTACAAATTCTTTGTTGAAATTGGCCTCATGGTCTTGAGTCACATCGTAAAAGCGAGTGTTCATAAAATTACTACTAAGAGAAACGTGACCGTCGCGAAGGCTTTCTAGCATCGTAGCAAGAACTTGGAAAAGCGATTCATCTGACATCTGATCATCGATCTGAGCTAGAGTCTTGCTTCGCTGCTCTTCCCAATCCACGCCCTTGTAGTCAAAGAAAACGTAACCCTTGTCAAGTTCATCCCAAAGCAGTTCAAAATTATTGCTAGCTGTATTTTCATCATTGGGATGCAAGAGTATGCGCTCGCAAGAAATTGCAGATACCACCATTAGTAGTAAGCCTATTTTTATTCCTTTCATTTTCTAGTTTTTTACTTTAAAGTAGTATCTAAGAGACAGGCTATGTTGGGCATAAAGCAATGTATTGGCGCGTAGTCTGTTGTTTCTAAAATTCCAGTCATATTGCAATTCCAGTCCATTCTTGTTTCTCAGCGACCTTCCATAGGCAAGTGAGAAATCACTTCGTAGGTTATTGAAGATATGACCTACCGTGCTTTCCTCAAAGAATTCATCGCCGGCGATCCCATGGTAGGCTTGGGGTCTAACATTCCACCCCACAAAATCTATGTTAAGTCCCGCCTTTATCGTCGACCGATCTATCCTGTATTCAAGTCCAATTTTAGGGCCTAGTGTTATAAGGTCAATCGAATAGGCTTCGTCGTTATTTCCCAGGAAATAAGGGTAGACGATGTACAAGGCGTCAGAGCTTATTGATCCTCCAAGATCAAAACTGAAATTCTCAGAAAGCGCCTTCTTCCTCATAAGTGAATACTGACCGAATAGACGGTAGACATTGGTAAAGATATCCACTTCCAAACCCTGAGGTTTGCTTTCGCCATAAGTGAAGGATATATCAATTTCGTGCGAAAGTTGCTTTTTTTGTTTTCGATATCCCAGAGTCAAGCCGGCACCTCCAAGCCCACGATAAGCCAGCTGAGAAGATCCAAGGTCTCGGAAGTTATAGTAGGAGCCCGAAATCCCAATATTTAGGCTATGAAAATCTCTTGGGTTCCCATCCTTTTTGTCCTTTGACCCCTGGCCTATGATCCCAAGGGGCAGCAGAAGACAAGTGATCAGGGTTAGCAATTCTAAGTTATAAGATCTTGACATTTATTTTGCTCTTAGTTCGTTTATTCGCAACCGTGCTCGGTCATTATTTGGTTCTATTTCAATGGATTTCTCATAATTTTCTAAGGCAAGTTGGAGTTCTCCTTTTACTTCATATGCTTCTCCTAGACTATCATAGGCATTGGCATTATTGGGAAATAAGTCTCTATTCATTTGAAAAATAAGGATGGCATCATCAGTATGGCCACCCTCTAGTGCTGCATAACCAACATTGTTCATTTCTTCTGCGGATAAGTAGTAGCCCTTTGACTTCACTTTTTCTTGAAACCACTTTTGCGCGCTAGGAAGACCCACAGTCACGACCAAGTCAAAGAAGCCCTGGGCAAGTGATTTCTCCGGAATGGTTAATGCCCTACCGGTTAACATGTGCATGATCTCTTTCTCTAGGGCTCCAAACCAAGCACCTCCACTTGAAGACAAGAGGACTAGTCCGAGATCATATTCGGGTGAAAATACATAGCCACTTGCAAAGCCATCTAAGTCTCCACCATGCCCATATTGAGTGCCTGTTTCGAACACGCTCTTTCCAAGTCCAAAGCCGTATTCATTGCCTGATTCCTCTTTAAAATCCGTGAGAATCAGGAGTGATTCATCATATTTCGAGTTTTGGTAGGCCTTGATCTGAGCAATCATAAGTCTAGAAGCGTCCTTGATATTGGAGTAAACGCCACCAGCAGCCGCAAGTAGTCCCATGTTAAAGTGGGAGGTCGCTGAAAGCCGGTCTGTCTTTCTGTAAGGTGTAACTAGATTCTTTTTTTGCCTTTCCCTAAGTTGAACAGTGGTATTTTCAAGACCATAGGCTTCCACAAGGTATTTCCTAATTAGCTTAGGATAGGGCATTCCAGAGACTTGCTCACAAATGTATCCTAGTATTGCATAGCCAAAGTTAGAGTAGGAAAATTTGCTATCAGGGATGAAATCCAATTGAATTTCTTCCAAGTCTGCAAGTAGATCAGCAGCTAAATAGGGAATAAGCATGGGTTCTCCATCTATCCGCTTGTTGCGAGGTGCCCTGTTTGGAATTCCCGCTCGGTGGAGTAGGAGGTCTCGTAAGCGAACACTTCTTAATTTACTTTGTGCTTCAAGTGAGAGTTTGGGAAGGTAGACGCTGATCGAGGCTTCTAGGTCCAATTTCTCCTCGTTCACTAGATTTCTGACCACTATGGCTGTCAGTTTTTTAGTGTCAGACCCGATCTGGTAGAGCGAGTTTTCATCTACTTTCTTGCTAGATGTCCTCGCGTAAACTCCAAAACCTTCAGCGTAGATAAGGCTGCCGTTTTTTACTAGTCCTACTGAAATCGCAGGTATGTCATTGGCCCTCATGGCACTATCAATAGCCGCCCTTATGAAGTTGACCTGCCTTGTATCCTCATCGCCTTGCCCAGAACCTTGCGAGGTCAAATTAACAATGGAAAGAAAGATTGAAATTGTTATGATGCTTGTGCGTAATATGGTCATATTCTAATATTTATAAGACGACATTTGATCCGTGTTCAAGGGTAGCAAGTCAGACGCCAAACTTCTAATATATTCTTCGAAGGTCTCACGACTAACACCAAGTTCACGTTCTAAGAAAAGAAAGTAATCCTCTTCTGTCTGAACCTCCTTTATGGCCTCAAAGACGCCCTCCATTCCACTACTTTCAATAACTTGTTTTATTAGAAGAGCACCAATGGCATATCGAAAGTCGGTCGTATAGTCCCCATTGGGTATGTGGGTTTCCAGGGCTGATAGGTCTTGAAGAGGGTAGGAATCATTACTCAATAGAAATCTCTTGAGCTTTTCCCAATGCCATTCGATATCGTATCCAGTGCTGCCCCCGAAATAGGCTGCAACTCCTTCATCAACCCAATGAAATGTAGAGTTACCAAACTTGTTTGCTATATACAGATGCACAAGTTCATGAGGATAGTAGGCAGAACCATTGCCTGCAAGAATTATTCGATTGCGCAAATCTGCTTGTCCACCTGACTGATTGGGCTGGAAACTGTAAGAGAAAAAATCAATACCCATCATTTCTGACAGATCTGAAGTATTGTTGGCAACCACGTAGTCGAAGGCGATCGGATTCATTTTGAATGTCTGTGCTATTTCATTGTTGAATTTATTCATTCGCTCAGCGTCACGAAGTGAAAATTGATGTTCGGGGTGAATTAGGTAGTTGACACTGCCAACCTTTCTACGTTCGTATATCTCTTGTAAGTAATTTAAGCTTGAGACAAATTCATACTTCGCGCCTACCTTTCTAGCGTAGAAAGTAATGATGTAGTTCAACTTTGTTATGCCGCCTTCTTTATCGTACTCACTATACATCGTATTCACTAAAAAGTGACCATTCTTAGCAGGTATAATACCTAAGATTGTGCATTGAATTCGCATTCCTCGGGTGAAAACGTCATTAATATGTAAGAGTAGTGCTATATAACTTTGGACTGGAAAAGGCATACCATCAGTATTCCAGAACTCTTGGTTTCGACTGAGGAAGGCCCGAGAGTTGAGGTATTCTTTCCATCTTTCAGATATCTCCATAAAGTAGAGTTCAGAACTATTCTTTACGTTTTCGTTGACATAGTAGGTTATTCTTCCTTCTTCCAAGTGCTGGTTCTGAGCTTGACAAGCCTTGCAAAGAGCAAGGATGCAAAAACAAGGGAATAAGAAGAGGATTAACTTAGTGGTAGGCATATTAATTCGTGCTACTTTTTGATTTGTTCACATCCTTACTGCTGCTAATTACTGTGTCATCAATAAAAAAAACATGATGGCTTTTGGCCTGCTTAAAAAGCCCAAGTACCAGTGTCTGGATTGCAAAAAGAAAGAAAATCGCAGACTCCTTGACAAAGAGACAACGAGGAGGCTGTATGTAGGATATGCATCTTGTAAGCATAGGTGATTGACAATTTATGCTGCAATGATAAAGGGTGCTTGTCTTGTAAAATTGTACAAAAGTTAACCCCAGTGTTAACCTTGTGTTAAGATTGGATCGTAGTGGTGGTTAAATCTCCTAGAAATATTCAAGTGTGCCAGCCTTACAAGAGAATCGTTGGTGCTAAAAAAGGAACGAGGCGTAGTATGAAATAGGGATCTGAAGCTCCTAATAAAATGAGCTTGGTCATAGTAACCTGCCTCTAGACAAAGTGCAGTAAGACTAAAATCAGGCAGTTCTGCCTTCAGTTGGAATAGACGATTCATCTTCCAAATCTGGGAAACCTTTTTTGGAGTCAGGCCTACCTTGTTAATAAAATGCTTCCTTAGAGTAACTTTGCTTACTCCAAAGGTATCAAAGACGTCTCTGATCTGAACACTTCCGTGTCGGGCCATCATAAAATTCAACTGTGCTCGTAGCTCTTCATCTATCACAAGTGATTTTGCTAACAAAGAATATAGTAAGTCATCAATTGAGTCTTGATCCAAGGACCCTTCGGGAAGATTCAATATTTCCGAAATGAGCAAGTGTTCAGATCGTCGCATCGGAATCACTTCCGAAAGAGGAAGAAGGCAATTATTCAACTTAAAAATCGGAACTTTAATAATATTTGCAAAGGCGAAAGGTTTAAAGCGAATGCCTATCACCTGGAGCGGTCCGTCTGCCATGAAGGAAAGGTAGGTATCTATCTGGCCGATAAAATAGGCTCCCTTCTTTAACGCCATCCTCGAGTGATCCGACCCTCTGCTGACATAGCAATCGTGGCTTAGGAGGACAAAATTGAAAGTACACATTGGAAGCGTAATGTTGTTCACCTCGCCGTCAACATGTGTTTTGCGCCATAACCAATAACATTCCACATGTCTTGTAAACAGCTGGTTAGGTATTATCTCTTTGTAGTCCATGCTGATCCTTAAACGATTAGAAAGTAAAATAAATTCGTGTGCAAATGTTAAAAGTGGGCCCCTTCTTTCGGACCCACCTTAAAAATGCCTAGATCCCGTCCCGTGTTGCAATAAACTCCATTCCGGATTGACGAAATATCAATTGATCTGAATTCTCAAAGTCCACCTCTAATTCTATACCCATCATTGGACATTCCAGCGTTTCTTTATCTTTGCCTCTGATCTTCAATTCCTGGCCCTGTACAAGCATAAAAACTTTGTCCTCCTTTTCTCGTAATTCGAACTCAATACCCAGATCTTTAAGGAGATAGGATCCGTGAAAAATCTCAAATCTGCTAAGATTTTGACCCACTTCTACTTTGAGATTCTCAGGAATTCGATCTAAAGCATAAGCCCGGGCATCTTTTCCATTCATGCTGATTGCTAGTCCTCCATTGCCTAGAGAATCCATCACGATCTCTAAACCCATCATCTGATTATACAGCGTATCTGCACGTACCAATAGACTCGATGGAGATCCAAAGGCCACAATCTGAGGAAGGTCATTCTCCATTGAAATTTCAAAATCAAAGTCTAACTCTGGTGCTGAATATGAATTTGATAAAAGTGCAGCTTTTTCAGTGAGTATCTGGGACTGCGGACTTATGGGTTTATCTTTGATAATCTTCAGGAGGTCAGATTGCAAGTCATAAATCAGATCAAAGGTGATCTCGTTACCAAAGACTAAGATCATATCACCGCTGGATGCCTCATAGTAGTTTTTAAAGCTGTAGCCAATATTATCTCCTCCATGGCTGTAAAAGGTGTGTTCCTTATGATTGACTGTCATGATTCCAAGTCCATATTGGATGTATTCACTGCTGTCAGCATTCGATTCTAGCATTTTTGAGAAGTGATTGCGATCTATCAAAAGATCAGAGTCGTAAAGGGCCGAATAGAATTTTTTCATATCTCCCAAAGTCGAAGCAACTGAACCTGCAGCATAAGGATAGACCTCGTAAACTTCAGAATTGATCTTTGCAGACACATCTTCTCCATCGTGGTAGGGCGCTGGGACATCACTATCAGTCAGCGTCAAAAAGGGTTTGCTATTATGCATTTCACAGGGATCAAGAATGTTTTCCTGGATAAGCTCATAGAAACTTCGGCCACTCACCTTTTCTAAGATGTATCCTAAAAGAAGATAGTTGGTATTGGTATACCTCATAGCCTTGTCTTCATAGGGCTCTGGTATACTATGGATCACTTCTTCTAGAGATTGCAAGGGAGAATCGCCAAAACCAACTTCCAGAAAATTAGCCCCGAGGTACTCTCCTAGACCACTTT
>CAZMYK010000102.1:0-9890 GCA_964570435.1 uncultured Saprospiraceae bacterium
TAACAACGTTCTTAGCAGCAATCTTGATTGTTTTCCCAGTAGCAGGGTTTCTACCATCTCTAGCAGCTCTTCTTGAAACAGAAAAAGTTCCAAATCCTACAAAAGCAGCTTTGTCACCGCCCTTTAAAGCACCTTCGATGCTATCAAATACAGCATTTACTGCATCTGCAGCTTGTGCCTTAGAAATTCCAGCAGCACTTGCTACTGAATTAGTTAAATCTCCCTTGTTCATGTCAACTTTTTTTAAGGTGAATAAATCTATAAGTGAGGCAAATATATATAATAAATAACCTCATACAACAAATTTAGTATTTTTTTTCGTGTTAAAAGCCCCTATTTATGGGCTTATACGCATTTAAGACACTAAATCAACAGGGTAAAGCGTTAAATTGGGGTCTAATATTGTATAAAGCAATGAAAAAATATCTTCTACTTCTTGGTCTTTTTTGCCTCCTAAGCCTTGGCACAGCTAGTCTAAGCTCGTGTACACCTAAGGTAGGATGCGAATTAAATGAAGGCTTGGCTCCAAAAACGAATAGAAAGGGGGAACTCAGTAAGAAAAGGGGTAAGTCTAATCTCTTTGACAAGAAGAAACGCAAGAAAATGGGCTACTAGGGCTCTTTTTCACCTAGGATATTAAGACTTAGTATTAATCCAAATAAGGCTATTCCTGGAAAAACTGCCAACCACCAAGCAGAAATATTTCCTCGTGCCTCTCTTAACATCGACCCCCAACTGACCACATCTATTGGTACTCCCAACCCTAAGAAGGATAACGTCGATTCTACTATAATTGCTGAAGATATGCTGAAAGCGAGAACGACGGAAAGAGAGGTAAGTAGTTTGGGAAGCAGATGTATAGTGAGTATCCTAAGATTGGATGCCCCATAGGCCTTTGCTGCAGTAATGTATTCCTGCGATAAGATTTTTAGTGATTCAGCACGAATATATCTCGATAGTGTAGGGCTCATCAGTATAGCAAGCAAGATGATCAAACCAGTCACGGTGAATCTTTCAAAAATGCTAATCAGGGCAAGCAAAAGGATGAGGGTGGGTATAGACTTCATGGCTTCAACGAACCTAAGGTATAGGTTATCAATGGGTAATTCGATTTTTTTTCTCGGTGTAGGTAGAAGCTTCCAGGTCGCAATATTTACCAAAACCAAGACACCAATGGCTACTGGAAGGTAGGACAGCTTGCCATAGGAAGCCATCCAAGAATAGTAGATTAAAATGCAAGCACTTAGTACTAGTAGGACAAATTGCCCAATACCAAGCTTGATGGGAAAACGTCTAGAGTAGCTGCTAAAAAGTCCAATAAGTAAAGCTAAAATGCTTGCAAATAGGATAGAGAGGAGACCGATTTTCACTGCAATTTCAGTTCCCTTGAGGAGCCCTGCAAGGGTGTCTCTGCCTAAGATATCTGTTCCGAGGAGGTGGCCCTTAGTCAGTGGAGCTGAGAAACTTGCCTCAGTGTGAATGGACTTATAAGAATAGGGAATCGGTGGATTTAGGGCAAAATCAAGCACTCCTTCGATTTGATCTTTTCCACTAAGAACGGGGAAGTAGTAGTTTCCATCGACCTTACAAATGATGGGCTTATCATTTGCTATGAAGGGATGCATGATGGCAATAATGATATAACCAAGGATGACCCATAGCGCTATTTTCCTCCGCCTCATTGAATCCTTGGATCTGCTATTTTATAGAATACATCTGCTAGCAAGTATGTAATATAAGTTATACATGCTATGAGAAGAACAATTGGAAAAACCACTGGCCAATCATAGTTAAGTACCGAAGTAAAAAGTAATCGGCCCATCCCAGGTATATTGAAGATGATTTCAACAATTAGTGAACCTCCTATCGCTGTAGGAATGGCAGAACTTAGTGAGGTGATTAGGGGAAGCAAACTCATGGGGAGGACCTCCTTAATCAGTATTTCTGACTGCTTGAAACCATAAGCCTTGGAGGTCTTGGTAAAAGCAAGTTTGCGGTGCTTGTCAAGATTTCTTTTGGTCAACATACTCAGAAAGGCGAGGTTGTGCAAGACTAGCACAAAACATGGTAGAATAAGCTGACTTCCGAATTTTCCAATACGAGAATACCAGGCCTCACCATAGTCTATAGGTACTAAACCCACAGCAGGAAAGATATTCGTCCAAGCGCCATATTCCTTGGTGGTGAAGAAAACAAGTAAGAGCGTAGCCATCCAGAAAACGGGAATCGCATATACACCAAATAGCCAAGCCTCGAACACAGCACGCAATCTCACAGACCGCATAGAACTGAGCATTAGACCAATGAGGATTCCAAGACCGTAGCTAAGCGAGACACTTAAGATTACCAAGAACATCGTCCAAACTAATGCACGCCCAATCTTATAAGACGCGGCCTTCCCATCCAGAACCGAAACATTGTCACCCCAGATCCAATTGTGATATTGATTCTTAGTGCCGTGCCAGTGCACCTTAGGAAGTAGCTTTGCCTCCTTCATAAGCTTATGCCGCCTCTCCCGAAGCTCACTTAGTGTCCCTTTTTCTTGTAAGTTCTTGGGGAAATTGCTCGGTAGTACTGAGAAGTAAAAATAGGGAAGGTGCAAGGACAAGTCTTTCTTCTTTCGCTCATATTCTTGCTCATAATCCATTTGAGTTGCGCTACTTGGGTCCATTCCCAAGGCAACTTCAACAGGGTCACCAGGTACCATTTTCGACAGGAGGAACATGGACACAGAAATGACAAGCAAGCTGCTTATTGCTGCTAGGATCTTTTTGATGATGGAAATTATCATTGCAGATTAAAGATAGGCTGGAAAGTTAAAAGATTAAACTATATTCATCTTAAGATGGGGCAGATAGAAGATTTATTGGTCGGTTTTGGAAACGCTATGTGGGGTATGCCCCTACTAATCCTCCTGGTAGGTGGTGGACTTTTCTTTAGTTTTTACATCTCCTTCCGACCCTTTGCCTACATCGGCCATGCCATCGAAATCTTGCGTGGGAAATTTGATAAGAAGGAAGATGCTGGTGACATTAGTCACTTTGAAGCCCTATCCACGGCCCTTGCTGCGACTGTAGGCATGGGAAATATAAGTGGCGTTGCAATTGCGATTACTATGGGAGGACCTGGGGCACTTTTCTGGATGTGGGTAAGTGCTCTTGTCGGAGTTAGTACTAAGTTTTTTACTTGTACGTTGGCCGTCATGTATCGAGGAGAGGATTCAGAAGGTAGGCTCCAAGGAGGACCTATGTACTTTATCACTGAGGGACTTGGAAAGAACTGGAAGCCGCTTGCAATCATCTTCAGTTTTGCTGGAATGTTTGGACCCCTTCCCGTCTTCAATGCCAACCAACTGACGGCTGCATTTAATGATAGTTTGTTTGTGCCGATGGGTGTCGAACAGGGAATGACGACCAATTTGATTTTTGGACTTGCCCTTGCAGGATTAGTGGCGCTGGTAATTTTTGGAGGAATAAAAAGAATAGGCAGGGTTGCTTCAAAGCTTGTTCCCGCAATGGTTCTACTTTATGTTCTCGCTGTGCTCTACATCATCTTTTCCAATTTTTCACAGATCGACGATTGTTTTAAATTGATCTTGACTGATGCTTTTTCAGGTAGCGCTGTTTCAGGTGGAATTGTGGGAGCCATTATTATCGCTGGAGTAAGAAGGGCAGCTTTTTCAAACGAGGCTGGTTTAGGAACTGCGCCCATGGCTCACGGGGCGGCAAAAACCGATGAACCAGTCCGCGAGGGACTCATTGCGATGATGGGACCTATAATAGATACCATTATAGTTTGCACAATGACGGCCTTAGCGATCATAATGACAAACTCTTGGGAAAATGCATCTGCGAGCGGTATTAATATAACCCTTACGGCCTTTGATACCGGCATTCCAAAAATTGGGAAGTACATCTTGATGACCTGTATTTTGATCTTCTCACTAACCTCAATGTTTTCCCTATCTTACTATGGAGCTAAGTGTTTTAGTTTCTTATTTGGTGCGAAACATAAGAACATATTTAATGTCTTCTATATATGCTCTATTATTGCGGGTTCTGTAGCTTCTCTAAGTGCCATTATTGGATTCATTGATGGAATGTACGCGATAATGGCCTTCCCAACCATGCTTGCGACAATCCTTCTTGCACCAAAAGTAAAGGCAGCTGCTGACGACTATTTTAGGAGGATGAGGGCCTAAGGAGCTTTACTAGTTGGGCCTAGCCCTTCAAGTCATAGTTCGAAAAATTTGACTAGTTCACCTGTACTTCTTTTTCTCCATCGGTATCTTTAGCAACTTACCTAGCTTCTGGGTTTCGTCAGTGAATACGTCCAAGCCAAAGACTATTTGATCAGCCGGCATATCGTGGTAGGTGCCGAAGATTCGATCCCAAATCGAGAAGATATTACCATAATTCATATCAGTCTGCGGTCGCTCAAAGTGGTGATGAATTCGATGCATTCCTGGGGTAACGATGAGGACACGGATAATTTTGTCGAGCCAAGTAGGCATCTGCAGATTTGCATGATTGAATTGAGAAAGCACAGCCGAAACACTTTGGTAGAGCATGACCATCCATATCGGTGCACCAGCGACTAAGACTGCTAGCGTTGTGAAGGCAGCTCTGAACACAGACTCACCTGGATGGTGTCGCAGTGCTGTTGTTGTATCCACCTTTTCATCAGAGTGGTGGATCACATGGAAGCGCCACATAAAGGGAACCTTGTGCTCTATCCAATGTATAAGCCAAGCACCCACAAAGTCCATAACAAGCAAGCCTATAACTAACTGAGCCCAGATGGGGATGGAAAAGAGGTGAATGGCTCCGAAACTGTTCGTACTTACCCAATCACTCGTCATCACGATTAAGAAAGCGAAAATCAAGTTGACAACAATTGTGGTTAAGGTAAAAAACAAGTTAGGTCCTGCATGCTTCCACTTCTTGTATGAAAAACTGTTTATGGGTATTACTCCTTCCAATATCCAGAAAAATGTAATCCCTCCTACCAGTATAATGGTTCGATGTAGAGAAGGAATGGTTTCGAAGTATTGAATTAGAGTTTCCATACAGTAATATTTTTTCTAAATTAAGCTAATATTTCTAATTTCACAGCTTACCATATTAATAAGAACAAATGAAAACGATAAAGGGCCCAGCAATTTTCCTAGCACAATTTATGGCCGATGAAGCACCATTTAACACCCTAGATGGGATCTGCAAGTACATGGCAGACTTAGGCTACAAGGGTATCCAGATTCCTTCTTGGGATGATAGATTGATTGACTTGGAGAAGGCTGCAAGCAGCAAGGACTATTGCGACGAGCTTAAGGGAAGGGTTGCAGAACATGGCTTGGAAATCACAGAACTAGCATCCCACCTGCAAGGGCAACTTGTGGCTGTTAATCCTGCCTATGACGACTTGTTCAATGCCTTTGCACCCAAGGAAGTTCATGGAAATGCTAAGGCACGAACTGAGTGGGCAATTCAGCAAGTCAATTGGACAAGCCAAGCTAGTAAGCACCTTGGTCTAAAGTCTCATGTGTCCTTTTCAGGTGCCTTGATCTGGCAGACGATGTACCCTTGGCCGCAGCGACCAAGTGGTCTAGTTGAAGCAGCTTTCGATGAACTAGCTAGAAGGTGGGTGCCTATACTCAATGTTGCTGATGAAAATGGAGTTGATATTTGCTATGAACTTCATCCAGGAGAAGACCTCCACGACGGAATCACCTTCGAAATGTTCGTTGATGCATGTAAGGGGCACAAGAGGGCGAATATTAATTACGACCCTTCGCACTTTATTCTACAACAAATGGACTACCTCGCCTTCATAGATATCTATCATGAACGGATCAAGGCCTTCCATGTTAAGGATGCCGAATACAATCCTAGTGGACGAGCAGGAGTCTACGGTGGATACCAGAACTGGGCTGATAGACCAGGCCGGTTTAGATCTTTGGGTGATGGACAGATAGATTTTGTCAGTATTTTCAGCAAACTTTCTCAGTATGACTATGACTCATGGGCTGTTCTAGAATGGGAATGTTGTATCAAGGACTCAGCCCAAGGTGCAGCAGAGGGAGCCCCCTTCATAGAAGACCACATCATACAAACTGTAAAGAGAGCCTTCGACGATTTTGCAGGACAAGAAGTGGACGAGAATCTACTGAATAAAATTATGGGTATTTGAAGTTCGTAAGTACCTTTTTCCTTCTTTGTATAGGTCAATGGATTGGTGCCCAAGATTTCATGGGTAGGGTGGTAGATGCAGAAACAGGTGACCCTCTCATTGGAGCCGTTGTTAATTGGGAAGGTGTCACTAACTCAATAGAGACGACGGATCTCGATGGTAGGTTTCCTATTTCTAGGAATCTTGATGCTTTCGAGACCCTTAAAATTTCATTTCTTGGGTACCAAGAACTTAGCATTCAAGTAGATGGATTATTTCTTGAATCTCTTACATTTCGCATGGAGGTTGATGAGTCTAACATCGCCGTAAGTCCTATCATTATTGGTAACCCTTTCATAAGCAATGATATTAGTTTTAATCGGAAAGAATTTCAAATACTGCCAGGAGCCTATGAAGATCCATCTAGACTCTTGCTTAAGGCTCCAGGATTTACTACATCGAATGATCAGGCGAATTCGATCTTGTACAAGGGCTTTCCATCAAACCTCATTAATTGGAACATCAATAATGCGCTCATTGTAAACCCAAATCACTTAAGCAATGCAGGTACTCTATCTGATGTAAGTAGTGCAAATGCTGGTGGAGTCAATATGGTGAGTGGCCAGGTAATAGGTAAGTACGACTTCCAGAGTGCACCCTATGGATTGCCAGGAAATAATGCCATTGCAGGTAATTCCAATATGGAATTTTCAGACTATAACAAGTCCTACCTTAATCTTAGTCTAGTGGGTTTAGAGGCTGGTTACGGCTGGGATAGTGGCCCTTATCCAAGTGGCCAGGTTAACTACAGGTATTCCACAGTTGGTATTTTGACTGGACTTCTAGGACTAGACTTTGGGGGGGAAGAAATTGTATATCAAGACCTATTTGCTAAGTTAGATCTTCTGGAGAAAGAGGACGAGCAGCTTAGTGCTTATGTCGTTTTGGGAGCTAATCAAAACCATAAGGATTCTGTCGAAGTTCGTGATTCCGCTACTACATTTAAGGATGTTCAGCAGATCAATTTCGACTCAAGAATTCTGCTTAGCGGTCTTAAATATGAAAAAAAATGGGAAAAATACGTCCTTACATCATCGCTGAATTTCTCACTTAAGAGCGATCTTAGAACGGCCGTTTTGGATTCACTAGGTCTTAACACGAGGAGCAAGTTAGACCAATCTGTCATCAGTGGAATCGTAGATCTTAGAAAGGGACCCTTGAATTTTGGACTAAAGATTCACCGACTGAATGACGAAGTGGAAGATCTTAGGCTTCTAGGTCCTGCCTCTTTGGAAGTTTCTAAGGCTTCCAGCAATGTCAACCTTCAGCCGTATGTGAATTACCAATTTGAAACGAGTAGATTTTACCTTAACCTAGGTAGTGGTCTTTCTTATAACTCATTGACCTCTAATATCCTCCTTGAACCTTCCATTAAGGGCGTGGTCAATCTTACCAATGCATATAGCCTAGAAGTCAATTTCAGGAGAAATAGCCAACTTATACCAGAGTCACAGTTCCTCTATGATTATGAGTCTGAGGAGATGATTGGGAACCATCTGGAGGCATATTTTAGGATCAAACAGCAAAAACTGACGGCCTTTGTTAGTGGATTCTACCACTACATGTCAAATATCTTAGTGGAAAAGGGTTCCTACTACTCTCAATTTACTGGCCTCAGCAGACTAAGCATAGGGGACTACAGCTATGAGGGTAGGGCAGAAATCAAGGGTTTGTCGCTTGGGTTTTCTACAAGGAACCTCATACTTGAAAATCTAAATATTAATGCAAATGCTAGCTTCTTTTCTTCTGACTATAGGAATGATCAAGGAGAATGGGCATCCAACACCTTTTCTTTTCGGGAGAGTTATAATTTCCTCGTTAGCTACCAGAGGAAGCTTAAAAAGGATAAGGAGTGCCTGATCAGCTTTTCAGCACATACAAGGGGAGGATTGAATGAGTTTTTAATTGATCCTGATCAAGCCGGAAGTTTATACGCTGTTGAGTTTGACTATAGTACAGGCCCTGTAAATCGCTTGAGGGGGTACAACAGATTAGATTTCCGAATAGTCTATAATCTTAGAAAGGGTGAGCACCGACGATTTGCCAAAAGCATCTCTCTAGATATTCAGAATATTACGAACATAGAAAATGATGCTTTTACCAATTACGATTTCTTAAGTGGGGAAGATTTTGTTCAGAAGCAACTAGGACTTATCCCTATATTGGCCTATCGAATAGAATTCTAAAACCATGTTTAAGAAGACGGCCTTTTCTTTTCTGGGTATTTTGTTTCTCTTGTTTGCCTACTTTCAATGGAACGATCCGGATAGCATGAAGTGGATTATCTACTACATTCTGATTGCTGCACTTGCCTTCGCAACAGCCTTCCAAAAAAATAGACTATTGTATGTTATTCTAATGATGGGTGTAACGCTCATTTGGATGCTAAGCTTGCTACCTGGAGCTCTAGATTGGATCAATGATGGCATGCCTAGCATAGTTGAGAGTATGAAGGCCTCATCACCCTATATTGAGCTGGTTCGTGAGTTTTTAGGATTAGGGATTTCATTCCTTGTCTTGGTCTTTATTCTTGTGGCTGAAAAAAAACATGGAAAACGTAGTAAAAGTCCTTGATGGACTGCTCTTAAAGGTAGAAGCACAAATATTTCAATGAAAGAAAGTGGCAATTTGGCCGAAGATTATGCTGCCGATGAAAGTTTTCAGAACTACTGCCTGAGGACCTCCAAGCGAGATGTCAAAAAGTGGGAACGTAAGCTCAAGAGACAACCGGAGATCAGAGATGCTGTAGAGGAGGCTCGATTTCTGGTGACCTTGTTTGCCCCTACATCGGTAATCCCATTGCAAAAGGCATCAGTTTTTACGAGATGGAATATCTTCAAAATTTGTGCACTTTTTCTAATTTTAATATTTTCTACCTACCTTATAAATCAATATTCTGCAGAATCATTTCCCGAGATAGTAAAGCATGCCGATAGTCAAAATATAGAAATACATCTTTCTGATCTTACCAAGGTAAACCTAAGAGAAGGAAGCACAATAAAGTATAAAGAGTCTTGGGAAAATAGCAAGGAAAGAGAAGTTTGGCTAGACGGAGAAGCCTACTTTGACGTTACCAAGAGTAAGCCCTTTCTTGTCCATATTCCTTCTGGAAGCATAAAAGTCCTAGGAACTAAGTTTCTCGTGAAGTCAGATTCACTGAATACTAAGTTGATTCTGGAGGAAGGCAGGATAAATTTTTTGACAGGAAGTAAGGTTTTTGAAATGGCACCTGGGGATCAACTTACGTACAGCCTCAATAAAGTCAGCATTCAGTCTGGAAGAGACATTAATGCCTTCCATTCATGGATGAAGAAGTCATTGTCATTCAAAAATAAGCCCTTAAGAGAGGTCATCAATACAATTAGGAATTCTTATGATATCGATGTAGTCCTTGAAAATGAGGGATTAGCGGAAAGAAAGATTACAACTACTATCAAGCAGAACGACCCTTTATTATTACTAAGAGCCATAGCTGAGATCTATGATATTAAAATGATCGACAAGCAGGGCAAAATTAGATTGAAATAACTATGAAAAAATACATTTACGTTTTAGTATTGTTGGTTTCTGCAGGATTCGTAGATGCAACGGCTCCTACTGAAAAGGATATCTATGTGAGTGTGCAAGCAAGCAACAACGATAAGCTAAGCGCTGTCCTCAAT
>CAZMYK010000103.1:0-9855 GCA_964570435.1 uncultured Saprospiraceae bacterium
CATCCCTACACCTAGTCCTGCAATGATGTTGGTTGCAGATCCTGTTAGTGATTGTTTTACAATAGACATAACTGGTCTTGTACCGGTTCCTGTGTAGAATTCCGTGACAATTCCAATTAAAAGTCCAGCGCCAAGGCCGAAAAGGACGGCATAGAACACTCCCATATTAGAATACTCAATTCCTGAGGCGTCTGTCCATGAACCTGGTAGCATCCATCTGCATATGAAAAGTGTTCCCACGATCATTAAGGCAAATGAAAGGTACTCTCCTACATTTAGCGCTGTTTGTGGATTTCCACCTTCCTTTACTCTTACGAAGAAGGTACCAATTATTGATGTTACGATTCCAAGACAAGCAAGCACTAGTGGAAGTAAGATGGCATTAAGGCCTCCGAAGTCCATACTTGAAAATTCCGTCAATGACATAAAGGTTGCGCCGATTACCATCGTTCCGATGATAGATCCAACGTATGACTCGAAAAGGTCTGCACCCATTCCTGCAACATCTCCAACATTGTCACCAACATTGTCAGCAATAGTCGCTGGATTCAATGGGTGATCTTCAGGAATACCGGCTTCCACCTTCCCAACTAAATCAGCACCTACATCTGCAGCCTTGGTATAGATTCCTCCACCCACTCTTGCAAACAAGGCGATAGAAGAAGCTCCAAAAGAAAATCCAGTTAGTACGGTAATGACTCTTGTGACGGTCATTTCACTTTCGATACCGAACATCTGAGAATACACAATGAAAAGGACACCTAGCCCTACTACTCCTAATCCCACAACTCCAAGACCCATAACTGCCCCTCCTCCGAAAGCAACTTCCAGGGCTTTTCCAAGTCCAGTACGTGCAGCGTTCGTAGTTCTTACATTGGCCTTAGTGGCGACCTTCATTCCTATGAAACCAGCAAGGGCAGAACATATTGCTCCAAGTACAAATGATAAGGCAACAAGTGGATGTGAAGAATCTGAGTTGCCGCTGATTCCTAGTAGAATGGCAACAGCAACTACAAAGATTGATAGAACCTTATATTCTGCTTTTAAGAATGACATGGCTCCTTCAGAAATGTATTTGGCTATATTGGCCATTTTCTCTGACCCTACCTCTTGCTTAGAAACCCAAGCTGACTTCCATGCAGTATATAATAGAGCTAGCACCCCAAATGCAGGAATAATGTATATTAAAGTTTGTCCCATCGTTTATTTTTATCTGATTAATTTTAAAACGGCTGCAAAACTACATTTTATTTGGGTTTTTCCCAATATTCCTCCTAGTAAATTCGTCATAATTTGGCACCACCTGTACCCTTAATCGACTTTTTATGAAGGACTTACATTCCTTGCTTTGATTCCTATCAAGTTGATGGTTTTGTAAAGTAGGGCGGCTTTAAGCAAATCTGACTATTTAGCTGAATTGGCCACAAAAAGTAATTGAAAAAATGGAATTGCCAGCTGCATTATTTGCAGTCAATCTAAAATATTTTTTAGATGAATCTAAATTTATTATTATCTTTGGAAAAATTCAAGATTTATGACTTCTCATACAGAAGAAAACTATCTTAAGGCCATCTATAAGATCAGTGAAAAGGACAAAAAGCCTGCGGGGACTAATGCGATAGCTGCAGAGATGGATACCTCTGCGGCATCCGTTACAGACATGTTGAAAAGGCTGGCTGAGAAGGGTCTGATAAACTATCAGAAATACAAAGGAGTATCCCTTAGCAGTAAGGGTTCGAAGGTGGCTACCAACTTAATTCGTAAGCATAGACTTTGGGAGAGCTTTTTAGTTGAGAAGCTAAATTTTACATGGGATAAGGTGCATGATATCGCAGAGCAGATGGAGCATATTAAGTCTGATGATTTGGTGAATCGTCTAGATGAGTTTCTTGACTTTCCGAAGTTTGATCCTCATGGTGACCCCATTCCCAATGCGGAGGGGAAATTTACCCTTCGAGTCCAAATACTATTATCTCTTCTACGAAAGGATGACAAGGCTAAAGTAATTGGTGTCAGAGAGAGCGACAATGACTTCTTGAGATACCTAAACGATAAGTGTATCCACCTGGGAACAGAACTTTTGATTCAAGAAAAGAATGACTATGATAAGTCAATGAGCGTCCTGATAGAGGGTCAACTTATTACCCTCACTGAGAAGGTGACAAAACAGATTTACGTTAAGAAAAGTGTCTAAAAGAAATGAAAAATATCCTACTTGTATTTATTAGCCTTGCCTGCGTATCAATTAATGCGCAAAAGAAGACGATTGTGGCTAGCGCCTCTATGATGGCGGATATGGCAGAGAACATTGCTGGAGGACTGGTTGATGTGAAGTACATCGTTCCTCGTGGTCAAGATCCCCATTTGTACAAACCCACACCAAGTGATGTGATTATGGTGGAAAAGGCAGACCTGATCTTTATCAATGGTCTAACCTTCGAAGGTTGGGTAACGAAGTTGATCGAAAATTCAGGTAGCAAGGCAGAAACCATTACTGTTACGCAGGGAATTGACGCCATTTCGAGTAGCAAATATGATAATTCATATGATCCCCATGCATGGATGGATGTTAGTCTGGTGCAGACCTATATTGACAATATTCGGGACGCCTTAGTTTCGCTTTTGCCTGAACATGAGGAAGAGTTGAACGATAATCATGCAGCTTATTCCGAGGAATTAATGGAATTGGATGACTACATCTTAAGGCAAATCAAGACCATTCCAGAAGCACAGAGAATCCTAATTACCTCCCACGATGCCTTTACCTATTTTGGGAGAAGGTATGGGGTCCAACTCGAAGCCATAGTTGGGATTTCCACTGAGGCAGATGTCCAGTCCTCCGATATTATTAGGGTTCACAAGGTAATCAAGGAGAGCAAGGTGCCAGCGATCTTCATGGAAAGTACCATCAACCCTAAAATCCTACAGCAAATTGCGAAGGACAATAAGATCGTGATTGGAGGAGAACTCTTTGCTGACTCATTGGGTGAAAAAGGAGGCGAAGCAGACACCTACCTAAAAATGCTAAGACATAATACAGACGTTATTGTGAAAGGACTTACGAATGAAGTCGTCTCTGACACAGATGATGGTACACAAAGCAATGTAGGTAAATTTCTACCCTATGTTCTTTTAGCTCTTGGCTTTGTGATTCTATTTTACTTTCTAATCAGAAGACTAAATAAGGGTTAAGATGGAGCATCCAATAAGTATCCAGGGACTAAGTGTTTCCTATGAAAGAAAGCGTGTCTTGTCTAATATCTACCTTGATATCAATGAGGGCAGTATCTATGGAGTAGTAGGACCTAACGGAGCGGGTAAGTCCACACTGTTTAAGTCGATCCTTGAATTGATAGATATTAATGCGGGTATCATAAAGGTTTTGGGGAAGGATATTAAGGAGGTCCGAAAGCGCATTGCCTATGTTCCTCAAAAGGACAAGGTGGATTGGAATTTTCCTGCCCTAGTCAGCGACATCGTCTTAATGGGCAGGTATCCGCATAAAAAGGTGTTTCAGCGCCTAGATTCTTACGACCACCAAGTCGCAGATGAGGCTATGGAAGAGCTAGGCATCATAGATCTTAAGAACCGACAAATTGGAGAATTATCAGGAGGGCAACAACAAAGAGTCTTCCTTGCCAGGGCGATGGCACAGGAGGCGGATATATTTCTCTTGGACGAGCCCTTCGTAGGAGTGGATATGACGACTGAGGAAAAAATTATAAAGACCCTCAAGAGGCTTGCCCAAGAGGGAAAGACAATGTTGGTTGTCCACCATGACTTGTCTACAGTAGAAGAATATTTTGACCATGTTATACTTCTAAATCAGAGACTGATTGCCGATGGTCCTACTTCTACTACCTTCACACAAGAAAATATCTCAAAAGCTTACGGAGCTAAGCTTAACCTATTAGACCAGACTGGAGGCATCTAGGGATTAATTGTAAGCTTAATCGGGAAGAGATTTACTTCTTTTGAACCTCATGCTCTTTTCTCCGTCCATAAATACTACGAAAGGAGACTCAAACTTAGTCGCGTACGTTTGGTTCGGTAAGTCCTTATTGAATGGTATCAAGGTTAATTCTGGCCTATGACCGTGCATATGCCAGTAACCACGCACTTGTTCACCACTGGCAAAATATTGTGTGTATAGTCGATCAGGTCTCATGTGGAGTGCCGTTAATAATTGCTCAGATGGATCAGAAATGGAGGTCCAGGCACCAAGAATTTGATCTGCTGGGCCAGCCGGTCGGTTTTTAATTTTGGCCAATGAGACATAGACCATCATGCCATCCTCCATCCTTGACCAGAACATTTCCGATGAATCTAATTTGAGGTCAAAAGCCTCAAAGAGGTCTTCTATGCCGTTATTACTTCGCGGAATGAAGGTATTTTTTTTTAAATCAAGGTCAATTCGTCCCTCATCATTTTTGGTCCATCCATTTCCTGACTCGTAGCTTAAGTCCTCCTCTATATCAATCCACTTAGCCACAGGTGTCATCCTCTCTTCTCCAACAGTGACTTCGGTAACACTCCATAAGCCTACAACGGACTGACTGTTTATTGAAAATACAATTAAGCTAAGGAAGAAGCTGCTTAGAAATTTCATACATCTTGTTTTTAACCAGATGCACTTCCGAATATTTTAGGTGCCTAGACTTCTCTGCTATCATAAACCAAGACCTTTTCCCACAAATGCGCGCACTTTTCAACAAAGGCCTTGTGAGTGGGGTGGGATTGATAGATGGCCTCTTCAGCTTCATTTTCAAATACCAACATCTCCGTAACTGAAAAGCTTCCATCTACTACACCTCTCTTTTTTGTATCTGCTGGAGTTCCTATGTGGATAGCCTTAACTTCGTCGATTTCTCCCAGTGACTGGATACCCTCTATGAGCAGAGCTTTATCTTCCTGCGAGTCCGGATTTTTTAACCAGAAGAAGACATGGTGTACAATTTTGAAATGAATATTTTTTTTGCGCATTCTATATTTTGATCAATGTTTTCATCCACGGTATTCCGATACTTTGGTCTATTACCCTAAAATTATAAGTTCCACGTGGAAGTTGGGAGAGGTCTAACTTTGTTTTTCCTTGTATTTCGAATACATCTAATTTCCTGCCTTCGGTATTGTAGATTTCTATATCTAGGTTTCCACCGCGCAATGGTGCTACCGTTATTACATCATGAAAAGGATTGGGGCCTATGCTGACAGCATCTTCTTTCTTCGTAGAAAAGCTTGAAGACATCTCGCCAATAACATTTCTATACATCCAAAAGTTGCCATTACTTGCAATGAAGTCGCTATCACCATCGCCGTCAAAGTCGTGGCTTACAATTTCATAGATAGGTTGGACCTCTGAAATAGCTTGTTGAGTGAATGCGAAAGCTTGATTCTTATACCAATGCAGGGTAGAATTGAAATCCCCAATTACCACATCATAGTCGCCATCTTTGTCAAAGTCTGCCACGGCGAACTGGCTTAGATTTCCGACGTTACTAGGTTCGATTAAATCTTGGGGCACAAAACCAAAAATATCTGACTGGATAAATGCCGTGAATTTATTCTTGTTCAGTCCAACAATATCCATCTTGCCATCTTGGTCAAAATCTACCATCTCGATTTGCACAGCACTATTGAGGGCGTTGATATCGGCGGAAGTGAATTTCATGAAATTATTGAGACTATCGTTGAGGTAGATCGATACTGTTTCTCCAGAAAACTTATCTACAGATAGAACTAGATCTATGTCTCCATCGCCATCTATATCGCCATAGTCTACATCCGAAATATCGTTCTGATGCTCTAGCATTTTCTCTTCTGAAAATGACCCACTTCCATCATTGATAAAGGCAAGAATTTCATTCTTATCAAATACATATCCAATCAAATCCATGTCTCCATCACCTTCCAAATCGACCATTTCTAGTTGATTAACTCCCTCTACATTAAGGCCGAGGCTCTCACTGGTAAAGTTGTTGCTACCCTCGTTTCTATATACATAAAGCTCTAGATCGTCTCCAATCGAATAGAGGATATCTGCGTCCCCATCACGATCTATGTCACCTGCAGCCACAGACCCATTAATGTCCAGGCCTTCTTCTAGAGTAGTCCCTTCAAATTTAAGGTCTATATCTGATGTGTTCAATAAGATGCGGAGCCTTGCGGGCCCCTCTAGAACGTAATCGATCCCAACCACATCCATCTTGCCATCATTGTTAAAGTCTGCCAGCGCAAACGTTTCTATTTCATCATCAATTCTGCTTTCCACGAAGTCCTGGGAAAAGACCATACTTGCAGACAAAACTGCAAGAAGTATGCTTAGTGTTGCTTTCATATCCTTGATTTTGATGCAAATTAAGTAAAGTTTGGTCAAATGCAGACTGACTACATGCCCAAATGTCTTGATCTCTAAGTGTGCTAGTCGAAGCAGAACATCTCAAGTAAGGAGGCAGCTTGTCAACATGTGCCACGCAAACTCTGAACTGGACTTGATTGCTAAGTGATCAAGGCCAATCATTCTTCGTGCAAGTGAACACAATTACTTGGGTAGCTAATTTACGAAGTCAATTTCAGACCTAGATCACTCAGGTTCACTGCGATTAAACATTTCATTTAGGCCCTCATCTAGTGTAGGATACGAAAATACAAAGCCTTCATCTGTCAACTTTCCCGGATATACCCAGCGACTCTTGAGAATGAGTTCTGTCTCCGTTCTTAGGAAGAAGGCGCCAATTGTCAGCATCCATGCAGGAATGGGGAGTCCCCACTGATAGCCCATTTTCTTCCTGAAAGTGCTCATAAAGTCCCGATCCATGATGGCTCCAGGACTAGATAGATTGTAGATCCCTTCCGCTTTTTGATTTTCGACTAGGAACATGATGGATCTGTAGAAGTCTTCTTCATGAATCCAGCTGACCCACTGTCTTCCATGCCCATGCTTTCCAGAGATTCGGAGCTTGACATGGCTCTGGTATATCTTAAAGACATCACCGTCTTTTCCCAATGCAATTGCCGTCCTAATCGCTATTTTCCTCGTCTTGGTCAATGGCACTTTAAAGAATGCCTTCTCCCACTCTTTGGCTACATTGACAGAAAATCCTTCGCCGATGTTTCCTCCGACCTCCGAGTTGGGACCTTCATATTCATCTCTGTAAATCGTCGCTGTAGACATGTTAGTCCATAACCTAGGCGGATTCAGGCAGTGCCTTATGGCTTCACCTAGGACTCTGGTGCTTTTGACCCTGCTGTTCAAGATTTCTTCCCTATTCTTCTTGTGGTATCGGCAATTCACCGTCCGACCAGCAAGATTCAATAAGAAGTCCGCATGTTCGAGGTGGTCAGCCCAGGTATCTAGCGTTTCGCCATCCCACAGGACGTAGTTCACATTTCCATGACTAGATTTTCTACTTCTGGTGAGGACAATGATTTCTGCCTGGTAGTCTTGATTAAAGTAGTCAATGAAAGACCTACCTAAGAATCCACTTCCTCCTGCTATTATTATTTTCTTCATTGTCTTCTATTTTTTTGTTAAATGGTAGTTCTCAATGGTATAAGTGTAGTAGGCTGCTATTGAAAGTGCGTGCATAGCATACAGTCTGATAGAAGGCTCATTGTCTACTAGGCCACTTCCGAAATGCCAGCTTGCTAGGAATACCAAAATTGCTGCCGGATAAACTAACAACTCTAGTGCTGGAGCTTGTCCTTTCGCAATGATGTGTAGAGTAAAACATCCAAAGTGTAGCACTTGGTAGAAGGCTAAAAGTAGTAGCAAGTATGCCAGTAGGAGGATGAATGCTTCCTCAACGAAGCTTACAAGGATCACTAAGCTGCAAATTGCCAAGCCCATTTTCTGTAGTACTAAGTCTAGTTCTTTCATGACTTTTAATTTTGTAATTTCAAAATTTTCTAAAATTAGAATTCAAATTTTTTTCGTGCACACAGTAGAAGTAGTAGAAGCCAATTCCAAGTGCGCATAAAACAAATAGGATCCAAGCTAGGGGCTCATCAATCAATGGATTAAGGAAGTAGCAAAGAGTAAAAAACAAAGCGACAAGGCCCGGATAGATAACCATGTACTCTTCCACATGCTTTCTTGTACTCAGCTTATGAGCTAAATAGAAGAAATAATGAATGATGTGGTAGACTCCGAAAAAGAATAGTGCTAGAAACATCCATAGCAAGATACCCTTAGAAAATAGGGCGCAAAGGCCTAAAACTCCAAGAACCACAAAGGTTACTTTCTGAATAAAATAATCTAAACTTCTCATAATATTTAAATTTTGGTAATTTCAATAAAAAATGAAATGTAATGTCAAAAAAATATCGCCTACCCAAACCATTTAACCATGGATCTAAAGAACCAATTTCTCTCTGCCTTGATAAATCGATCTAGGACACTATCCGCTTGATTAGCGAATCGGCTCAATTCTTCCGTCATCTTGTTCATTTCCTCAATTTCTGCAGACCTGCCTTTGTCCTTTGCAATTCCTTTCACATCCTTCAATACATCTAGTAAGGGATCTAGCTCTCGACGTTTCCGCTCCTTAGCAATCTGTGTCGAAATCTTCCATATGTCTTTTTCAGCGCGATAGTATTTCTTTCGATCATTAGGGACATATTCCTTGAACACAATTCCCCAATCCTCCAGGGAGCGCAATCCCATGCTCACATTACCCCTAGAAATTCCTAACTCCTCCATAATCTGATCTGCGGTCTTAGCTTGCGGAGCTATCATTAGTAGGGCATGAATCTGCGACATGGTCCTAGGAACGCCCCAACTATTTCCAAGCGATCCCCAAGCGTCAACAAATCGTTTTTTACCATCTTCGTAATTCATACTACAAGTATAAGTCTTATTTTATGAAATTTCAATAAAAAATGAAAATTAATACACTTAGGAATTTCTTGTAATTGATTATCAGTGGATTATATGCTAAATAAAGTTTTGAATTCACTGCTCTGCCTCCTTGAAACCTCAACTTCTTCACCGGTTGACAAGTTAATCTTAAGCTTGCCATTAAACGAGGGCGATATATCAGCAACATATTTCACGTTGATAATTTGCTGCCGATTTGCTCTGAAGTAGCGCTTGTCTTCAAGGATCGTTTCTAGGTAGGAAAGGGATTTTAGGATCATGGGTTTTTCTTTCTCAAAAAATATCCTTGTGTAATTTCCAACAGACTCAAAGAGTCGAATATCAGAAATCTTCACAAACCAGCATTTTTCACCATCTCTCACGAAGATCTGTTGGTCAGCACCCAATTTTACGGGCAGTGATTCCTGCTCAGCCTCACTAGCCGTAGTTTGCTTAATTTTTGAGAAGGCCTTGTCCAGTCTTTCCTGGCCGATGGGCTTCATCAAGTAGTCCACAGCATTGTACTCGAACGACTTAATAGCATACTCATCAAAAGCAGTTGTGAATATTACTGGAGGAACAAAGTCCAAGGACTCCAATATTTCGAAACCATTCAAACCAGGGAGGTGGATGTCCAGGAAAATAACGTCCGGCTCTTCAGTTTTGATTAACTCTAATGCTTGCTTCCCGCTCGAGGCCTGAAGCACAGAGCTCACATTCTCTAGTTTTTCAACCATTTGGACCAATTCCTGACGAGCTAGCCTAGAGTCTTCTACTACTATAGCCTTCATGTTGTTACTTTATCAATTGGATAACTGACAACTGCTTTTACACTGCCATTCTCTTCTAATAGTTCGAAAATCCCTAGGCTGCCATAGAGCAATTGGAGACGTTCTTTGATGTTCTTAAGGCCCACACCCAACTTCTGTTGCAAACTCTCGGAATCATTTAGGCTTCCAGAGTTCGTGACCACTAGGTAAATTTGGCCATTCTCAGAA
>CAZMYK010000104.1:0-9835 GCA_964570435.1 uncultured Saprospiraceae bacterium
AACTTGTTGTCGAAACGCCCGTTGTTAATACGTAGACTCTTGGTCACTGCCTGGCCTCCCGAGTATCCAGGGCCATGCACAGAACCGTGGATTATGCTAGGCTCTTGACCTCGATATTCCACAATGTCGATTTCACCACACTGCGGCCAACTGACTTGTTCAATGTCTGAGCCAAGTAACCAAAAGGCAGGCCAGATTCCAGGTCCAGATGGCATCTTAATGCTGGCTTCGAAACGGCCGTAGGATTGATCAAATAGACCTTGAGTCTTAATCCTACCCGAGGTATAGGCAGATCCAGCAAAATTCTCTTTTCTTGCAACAATAGCAAGATTACCTTTACCGTCAAGGGAAACATTTTCAGCTCTGTCAGTATCATACTCTAGCTGATTATTGCCCCAGCCAGTGCCTATGTCAAATTCCCACTTAGTGGCATCAGGTAGCTGACCTTCAGGACCTTCGAATTCATCTTCCCAAGTTAATTGCCAGGTGATTTCGTCCTTTGAATCTTTACTATTGCAGGCTACCAGAAAGAGCAAGCTCAGGATGATATATACGCTGTTACGCATCGATTTATGATTTTTCAGTGAATAATTCGCCCTCAGCCAGAACTGAGATTTTCTCAATTCCGAGCTGAGTGACGATCTAATCTGACCCAATTATGTTATTTGTAGAAGTAGATGTTGTCTATATAAATGTCTCCATTCCCTTCCCATTTTAATTGGAACACATCCGCCAGGTCAACAGGGGAGAATTCACTTAATGGAATTTCTAAGGTGCTCCATCCAGATGTAGGAACCGTTACATCGTAGGCCGTTTCCACTGGTCCAGGACTGATTAAAAAGACCTTCAACGTTGAAGAGTTTACGGTCCAGATATCAATACTAAGGTGCGTCATTTCAGATACATTCTGACTGCTGCCAAGCTCCATTCCTTGGTAGTTCAAACCACCGTATAGTAGAGTGTTGTTTCCTTGTATTGAGACTTCAGATACTTGTGTAGCTTGACCCCAATCGGGATTTAGATTGGTGTTTTCCACATTCGTATAAGCATCGCTGAAGAGTGAAATTACATCTCCCTGATCCCGAGATGGGTCAGGTGCAGCTGTACTTGGCTCTGTTTCCATTCCATCTGCTTCCTTGTAGAAGTAAATATTGTCTAGGTATATGTCACCATTGCCATCAAATTTGAACTGGATGATGTTCATGAGATCAACATCTGAAAAGTCTGAAAGAGGTATATCAACTGAGCTCCATCCTGTGGTAGGCACACTTAGAGCAGTGCCAGTTTCCGAAGGACCTGGGCTGATCAAGAAGGCATTTAGTGCAGAGGAATTTGAAGTCCAATAATCGATGTGTAGGTGGGTCATTTCCGAAACATCGAGGTTGGCCTCTAGTTCGGTGCCTTGATAATCTAAGCCACTGTAAAAGAGGGTGTTGTTTCCGAGAATTGTGGTTTCTGAAACTTGAGTTCCTTGTCCCCAGTCAGGGTTAAAATTTGTGCCAGAAACATTGTTATAGCTGTCGCTAAATATGGAGATTACATCAGCTTCATCGTTACTTGGATTCGGAGCACCTTGCTCCGGACCTGAACTTACAACCATTCCCGCATTGTAGTAGTATAGATTGTCCACATAAACAGTTGGAAGATCTCCGGAAAGAACAAGTTGGGAAATAACCGACCTGCTTGTTAGGCCTGTAAAACTAGACAAGGGAACATCTATACTGACCCAAGACTCAGACTCAAGAAGGGGTGCTGTAAATGAAAGTTCATGTGAGGAATCATCGCCTCCTCCGAAGCTACCATCAGATCCAAAGTCTACTATTAAGACTTTGAATGATTGACCGGCATCTGTGGCATTAGGTGTCCATAGATCGATGTGAAAATGAGTCATGCTGGTTGCATCGATCGGAGCGGATTCAGTTAGTATGCCCACAAAATTTAGGTTCTTATATTGTTTCACATCGTCACCATCCACTTGGATGTCATTGTTTTCAGTGGTGGAGCCATCCCAAAATGGATTCCATGTATCTACTGTAACATCTTGGTAGGCATTACTAAACATAGAAATGACGCTATCTTGACTCCTGATTGGAGCAGGTGCAGGTGCATTGGGTTTGGCTGCTACCCCTGAAGATTCGATAGTTAGAGAGCCTGAGGCATCGATGTCTAGCAATTTCGCCGAGATGGTTGTTGTTCCGGAACCAATTACAGAAACTAGTCCATCCTCTGCAACGCTTGCAACAGATGGGTCTGATGAATCAAAGGTGAGATAGTTGGCGTTCGTCTCTACTCGTTGGTCTACCCCCGTAGGTAGATTGAAGGTGGTAAAGATCCCACCGATTCTTGGTTGGTCACCTATTTCAGCTGATATATTTTGGTCTTGCATTTCAAGAATAGAAGGTCTTGGGTTTCCAATCGTTCCTAACTTTTCAAACTGCACCTCATCTATCCAGAAAGTATAACCTTTGCCCTCTTCAGGCCCTTCAGAATAGAAGAACATTCCACGTTCATCTGTAAGTTTAGAAGGATCTGGAATAGGGATGTAATATTTCTTCCAATTGGTTGTCATTGGAACTCCTTGTAAGGTGGCAGTGTATTTGGATTCAGCAAAGTCATTTCCGAAGCCAATTACATCTACGGTGGCAGGTTGTGTGGCACGTGCCCAAAAAGTCAAGGCATCATAACCACTAAGGTCTCTACCCGAACTTGTGAAGTAGGCTCCTCCTGCAAAAGCTCCAGCAGGATCGTCGACAGAAGGTACAGAGATTTGCATTGAGGATGTACCCTTGTACTTAATATCTGTAACAACATTGAACGCAGTCAGGACAGAGCCTGCAAAAGCTGCATAGTCAAGGCCACCACTAAAGCCATCTAAGAAGACATCCGGTGTGGTAGGATTAGTTGCTAGCTCAAGGTCAGTCAAGTCGCGAGTACAACTCACAACAATGAGTGACATCATGAGGACAAGTGAATATATTTTTTGTGTTTTCATCTTTTTCATTTTTTACATACCGATGTTAATGGTAAAATAGGTTCTTACTTCCCACTCTGATCCATTGTCAAAGCCCCCAGCTGTGGGATCACAGACAATGTTTCCTGCTGCATCTAGGGTGGATGTTGGACAGTATCTAGGTGAAAATTCATTAAGAGATCTCCAAGTGCCTCTTAGTCCCATTCTTGTTGTCGGCAATTGAAACCAAGAAGGTTTGCCCACTGTTGTTGATATGTCAGCCATCAATTGCAGAGGATATGTCAAGTTAAAATCTCTATGGTAGTCGAAAGGTCCCCAGTCATTGACTTTGACTTGGGTAATTATTTTTGCCTTCTTATAAAGGGCCCTTACATCTGCCCCAATTCTTTGGATCAGCCTTGGATCGCTGCCGTTAGCTTGTGCATTACCACCATATAAGTTTGCGATCAATCCGAAATCTTTGCTAATCTTCGATACGAGTCTCGCATTTACTTCCCATAAATCTTGAGCGGGAGGAGCTCCTGGAAAGGCAAATATGGAACGTCCGTCTGCAAAGATGCCGATTGCCGCATCCTGAGTCGTAGGTTGATGTCGATACACAAAACCAGCACTCATTGCAAAGGGAGAGTCTTCGATTTCATCACTATTCCAAGAATACATCCAGGTTGCGGGTGTAGGGTCATAGGTAAATAGTAGTTCTCCTCCTATTGTTTCGCGATTTCCTCGCACTGCAAATGGATCATTAAGAATATTCCTTGGACGACCAGGTGAACTGACATCATTCGGAACAGGACCAACTAGCGGCTTCTGCCATAGGAAGTTCGGAGCTACTTGGAAGTCCCCCATCATGAATGTAAGACCAGTTAAAACATTGTACTGGTTTCCACTTCCACTGTCTTTCAGCCTCCAACCTGTATAGGTCTGTGTTGGATCGGCACCTCCTAACGCAACAAGGCCCATTGCGGCTCCTTGGACATAGAAATTGACGCCTCCTGCAGAGTAAGTGATTTTTGCCTTACCTCCCCAATTATCGCTGGTCTTCACTTCGTCTTGGTAGACCGTGTAGTCTCCAGGTCCATTTTCATCAATGATCTGAAATGGATCTCCGTTTCGAGGTTGGCCTGACCAAATTCCTCCCACTTCTACTCCCAGTCTACCAAAGTCTTTTTCGATATGAAGAGATGCCCTTCTATTGACCAATTGTGGGATAGCAAATGAACTAACGGCAGGCCCCTGTGCATCAAGATCTTCATGGAATATTCCTGTTACCTTGTAGCCTTTTAGATCTTTAGTGTATTTAGCCAGTATGGCAGGGGTAGCTCCCCACCCAAGTTCTGGTCCAAAGGCAATTTTTAGTCCTTGCAGTTTCTTCTTTGCATCTATTTCGAATCCAAAAGGTGCCGTACCATTGTAGATATCTATGTTGGGACCGTAGTTGGCTTCAGGATAGAGGCCAAAGAAATCACCCTCGTAACCCCAATGGTAGTGTCCTGTTCTGTAGAATGCTCTTAAGTCGTACAACTTATTATTCCATTCCGCCTCAGCTCGATAGATACTTATTCTGTTGATTGATGGGATCGTAAGGTCTCCATTTGAGGTGCTTACGGCTTGGGCTCGACCCCGATTCTCGTAAAAGATTTCATTGATTGGATTTTCGGCTACATTGCCAAGAACATTAAATGAAATTTTGGCTCTAACATTGGCCGCTGGGTTGGCTTCTACATCAAAAAAGAATGATTGCATATGGTCAAAGCCCAATTGATCAGGATAGGATTGACTTCCTGGAACTGGATCATCAGGAGTTGCAATTAAGTCGCCTCCAGTATTGAAGGTGGAGAGTTCAGCTCGGAGTCCGCTAAGTCGTATTTTTTTCGTTGTTTCACTTTGAAGTGCTGCATTGTCACCTCGGGCTTGGATGACGGCATCCATCAAATTGATAGATGAAAAGTGATTCTTTAGATCTTCAGGGCTAGTAGAGTACGGGTTAATTTTGTGGGCTTCCTTGAGGGCATAGTAGGCAGCTCTGGGATATAGGCTATAAAGTCCTCTTTCATTAGTAGGCCCCTTGGCACAAATTCCAAACCACTCCTCGTTCATGTTATTTTCCCCATCCTCAAAATCTCTGGCATATCCGCCATTTCCCCAAGATGCATTGGCATCGTGGACGCTTAGATTCTTGGTTTGGCCAAATTTCCACCAGCCATCGCTGAACTGAAATGTAAATCCACCAATTGAGTTTCCTGAATTTCCAAGACCAGCTGCATTTGCATAGATCTCTTCCCAGTTCCCAGTCATATAGTATGCCTGAGAATGCTGATCTTCTTGGTTGTCAGCAGCGTTAAAGGCGTCTGATCCAAACTCTGCGAATAAGATGGGCTTATTCAATTTTTCCAAGACCTCTTGGAAGGCATTGCTAAATGAAATACCTCTATACATGTTGGTGCCATATATGTCGACGTCAACACATTCTTCCATGACCTCATTAAGGTAGAGCAGGTCTCCATTACAGATGGCTACTGGATGATTCTGGTCAATTTCTTTTATGGCCCTAGTGGCATCATTAAAGGCCCTGTATAGAGAGCGTGCAGCACGAATCTTAGAGGGGTCTTCACCTCCTTCTATAGGAATGTCTTCCGTTTCGGCACCGGTCCATGAGAGATGGTAGTTATTCTCATTCCCCAACATGTAAATCAATAGACCAGGAGTATTCTTATATAATTCGGCCGCGTTAACACTTTCTTCTATAAGGATTTCCCTTGTTCTCTTATCTGTATAATCAGTTTGAGGGGTCCAGACGCCATCTATCGTCAGACCGTATGCACCAAAGGTAGTGTTGAGCATGGTGTATATACCATAGTTTTCATAGATATAAGTGATCCACTTTGGTGCCAAGTCATAGGTTCTAATGGCATTGACACCCATATTTCTTAGAAGTGACATTTCACCATCTAGGGCTGCCTTTATAGTCTGGTCATCACGCACCCAAATTCCAGGATCTGTAATCGTAGATCCAATAGGAACGTAGTCCCAGTTCACTCCATTGATCATAAAGGGTTCACCATTTACCATCAAGCTCATGCCTTCTGAATTTGATTTCACATAGATCTTGTCTGTCTGTGAGAATAGTGGAATGATTAGAATGGAAAATGCGACACTAAAAATAATTCTCTTCATTTGTTTAATTTTTTATGTCTGAATATGGTTTTTGATTTCTACTCGACAATTCTCAGCCATTTCGAGGCTTGAAAGAGCGTCTGGGGCCAAAATCAGTACATTATTCTATAATTTAGTTCAAAATCTTCTTATTGTATTTCGAAAGAAAGTATTTGCTTCATAAACATATGCCTAAAAAGAATGTTCATAGAATTAAACACTTCATCAAAGTTTTCATCAAAGAAAATTTTTACTACTACAAGTAGTGATGTGTTAATTGATAAAATGCTGAAAAACAATTATTTAGAATATTTTTTTACTTGCACAATTGCCATTGCTAGTACATCATGAGGTTATTAAGTATTCAAATCTTTTTGTTTTTTACATGCTTTGGAATGTGCCTGGGCAGTGGAAGTTATCCGATCAAGAATTTCACTTCCGAGGATTATAAAGCAGGTATCCAAAATATCGACTTCGTTCAAAACAGGAATATGAACATTTTCGTTGCTAACAATCTAGGCGTTCTATCATTCAATGGTGGTGAATGGGAAAGCCATAATCTTTCCACTGGAAAGAAGCAGAGATCACTTGCCTTTGATGAAGCAGCAAATAGATTGTATGTGGGCGCCCAAGGGGAATTCGGCTACTTTAAGGACAAGTGGAATTATACCTCACTGTCAAAAGACTTAGTAGATGTCACAAGTAGTTTTGATGATGTCTGGGATGTCTATTTATCTGGTGAAATGGTCTACTTTTGTACCTTCAAAGGCATATTTCGATACGATGGAAGTCAAGTAATCAGAATTGATGGAAGTGAGAATATCGATAGATCATTTTTGGTCGGTAATCGTGTTTTTACCCAGAATAAGCTGGGTGATCTATTTGAGGTAGAGGGTAAGTCCTTGAAGTTGGTGAGAAAGGCTGGATCTAGGAAGGAGTTGATAGCGGGAATTATTGCCGAGGAAGCTGGATATCTCATCATTTACAAAAGTGGATTAATTGAAGAATCTGATCTTTCCTTCGACTCAAGACTCAATAGTTCAACGCTAAATTACTTTTCTGGCAACTACATTAATCATGTTCTTAGGCTGTCAGATAATCGTATTGCCATCTCCACCCAGACTGAGGGGATTTTCTTATTTGACCACGCAAATGGTACTTATGAAAAAATTGGTATTGACAATGGACTGGAATCTAATGCCTGCCTGCGTAGTTTTCAAGACTACAATGGCAACCTATGGGTTGGAATGCAGAATGGAATCGCCTTGATCAACATCAACTCCCCCATGCGCTTGATCAATAGTGATATTGACCTGGAAGGAAGCGGTTATGATGTCTTCCAAACAAAAGATGGAACTTACTATACGACCTCTAATGGCTTGTACTTTCTTTCTAGAGAAGGTACAAGCTGTAAGTTGATTAGAGGCACTGAAGGACCTGCCTATGAGATGACGGAGATTGATGGTCGCCTCTACCTTGGCCACGACACTGGGCTATTTCTTCTCGAAAATGGTGGGGCTAGAAAAATTGCTACAACGGAAGGTCTCTGGAAATTACTCGTGTTGAGGTCTTCTCCAGGTTATGTTCTTGCTGGTACATATTCTGGTTTGTACTTATTTAAGAAAAGTCGGGACAGGATTCTTGAGCCTTTGGGCGCAGTAGCTGGATTTAGAGAGTCAAGTCGCTTCTTTGAAGAGGATGCTCAGGGAAACATTTGGGTGAGCCAATATTACAAGGGGATTTACAAGCTTCGCCCCTCATTAGAAGATCGATCAGTGATTTCAGAAGTGATTACAGGAAATTCAGAAATAGACCTTAGTGATCAAGTTATTATCGGTAAAATTAGAAATGAAATTTATGCTTCTAGCACGTCGGGATTATATAAACTGAGCAACACAGAAGATAACTTTGAAGCAGCAGGGATCTTCTCTGAGGAGATCGGAGAACAAGCCTTGTTCGTAATGAAGCAAGATCTCAAGAACAACGTTCACATAGTAGGTAGTGATCGTGTAGGCTTTTTTAAGCAAATAAGTGGAAGCAATTTCACCTATGTACCTTCTTCCATTCACCAATTTCAATACTACCTAAACAATGACCTTTTAAGTGTTGCATCTCATTCAAAGGACGGAGTTTATTATTCTGCTAACCAAGGTTTTATATTGTACTACCCTGACTTGGAATCTCGCGTAAACTATGATTCTCCGATCATTATTAATCGGATATTTAGTGTAACAGAAGATAGTGTCTTATTCGAGCAGATGCCTTTTGAGGACTACACCACGCCAACAGATGAGATAGTTGTTAGTAACAAAGACAAGGTTCTTAAAGTAAGCATCTCCCCCTTCAACTATGGTTTCTATGGAGACCAAGAATATGTTTACAACCTTGATGGTTTCGATGAAGGTCAGGTAGAAGGAGTAAGAGCAACCACAAAAGAGTATTCGAACTTAAATGAAGGACAGTATAGTCTTACGATTAGGACCAATGAGGCTTCTAACCTTCAGCGTGTAAGTGAAGAACTTAAGCTCAAGGTCAAGCCTCCGATTCACAAAAGTATGATTGCAAAAGCCTTTTACTGCTTGGCGGGCTTGTCTCTCTTATATTTTCTCAATAGATACCAGAAAAGAAGGTTTGCTAAGAAGTCTATGATCCTTGAAGAAGGAAGACAGAGAGAAATTGACATTAATAAGAAAAAGATTGAGAAAGTTGAAAAGGAAAAGGAGAGAGCATTGACGGAAATGCGGCAAGAAAAAATGGAGAGTGAGCTGAAAAGTGTGAATAATCTCCTTGCTGCTTCCACTATGAATTTGGTAGTTAAGAACGACTTCATTGCCACGGTCCGAAAAGATATAAATGAAATTAAGAACAAGGGAGATATTGTAGAAACAAGAAAGGCTCTAGAGAAGGTTGTGAAGGGAATCGATCGAACACTTCGTATTCAAGAAGATTGGGAGCAATTTGAATTTCACTTTGATCAAGTACATGGAGATTTCTTAGCAAGATTAAGAGATGAATTTCCGGACCTAACGCCTAGTGAGCAGAAGCTTTGTGTCTTCCTAAGACTTAACCTGAATACCAAGGAAATAGCCAACCTGCTAACGATATCAATAAGAGGGGTGGAAGTGTCTAGGTATCGATTAAGGAAGAAGCTAAGACTAGAGAAAGGAACAAATTTGTCGAGATTTATTTTGGCCTATTAGGGCCAATTAAAGGGAGGTAGCAGAATTTTATAAACAGTTATTAATCAATATTTTAAATCATATATACTCTGATATTTTACTAACAAACAATTTGAATATGAAAAAAATTACTTTCTTACTTTTGCTCGTGATACCCATTTTGGGCTTCTCACAAGTCGACTTACCGATCACATTTGAGGATCCAAGTATCGACTATAAACTAGGTGATTTCGGTGGAAATACCTCAATGATCGTAGTAGATCCAACAGATTCTACAAATCAGGTAGGACAAGCTACTAAGGACGGTCCTGAACCTTGGGCTGGAACAACCGTAGGTGGTGATGGACTCGATAACCCAATTCCTTTTACCATGGGAGATACAAAGATGTCTGTCAGGGTATGGTCCCCTACAGCGGGCATCCCAATAAGATTGAAGGTGGAAAATGCGGCTGATCCAGGTATTTCTGTTGAAACTGAAGCAATGACTACAGTTGCAGGAGAATGGGAAATGCTCACCTTCGACTTTGCGAAT
>CAZMYK010000105.1:0-9794 GCA_964570435.1 uncultured Saprospiraceae bacterium
TGGCTATTGACTAACATTATTCCATGCGGATCTTATTCAAAAGTTTTTCAGCCTCGATATTACTAAGGTCAAGTTGCAGCGCTTTTTCGAGATATGCGATTGCCTCTTCTTCCTGTTTTTCGAAAAAATAGCTTCGACCAAGCAAGAAGTATAGATAGGAGGATTGAATGTTTTTCTTGAACAAGTCCTTACCCAATTCGATAATTTCTAATTCCTTTCCAAGGTTACTTAGCATACCGATGGCACTTTCCCAGTCCTTGCTATCAAAAGTGTCAGGCCTAATTAGGGATTGCAAATCAGGATGTTTTCGTAGGACGTAAAAGGCAGGAAGATAGACGGACCATTGTGGGTTTTCAGCTAGACCGCTCTTTATCCAATACACTGCCTTGTCTTCATGTCCTAGGGTAATGTTAGCACTTGCTATTCGAGGGTATATTCCGGTCCATCCCTCCAACATGACTTCTGCCTCTGTTAACTTTTGATTGGCTCTTTCGGCGTTTCCATTTCTATTCGCATACAATGCTTGATTCAAACGAATTCTACCGTAGTGATAATCTACTAAGACGCTTAATTCCTGTATTGGTTCCGTTGAATTGTCTACGCGAAGATCGATCTGATTGTACCACTCATTGTCCAGACCTTTTACAACAATAGAAGCTAATTGCTTCCCTGAAATTTGTCCACCAGCATTTTGCCCAGCTTGCAAACTCGCAAGTAGTCGCCGGGTAAGACTACCTGCAGAATCTTCAAATGCCTTTGACATTTCAGAAAGTACTGATTCAGCAAGTTGATTCCCAATGACAACACAGTTCTTTCCTTGTATTTCAGATGCCTGTCCTTTCCAAAATTTTAGAGAGTTTCCAGTGAAAGCAAATACGTTCCCATCCATATCTATACCTGCAACCTGTCTATAATTAGAATCTTCGTCTTTGTCTTTCACTTCTGTGATGGCTTGTTCCACCGATTTGCCTGAACTAAGCTTTTCAAGTCCCTGAATTCCGTACTTGGGCTCAGTTTCTGCAATCACCGAAAATCCGCCTATGCCTTCTTGGATATAGATTGTAGAATTACCAACACATATATTATTAGTAGCAACAGCAATTCCCCATTCCTTCGCTTCTTCGTCGTAGGCCAAAATAGAGAATGTAGAATTGATATTTTTCTCGCTTAGTAAGCTTGGCAAATTCTGGCCGTAGGACAATACGAAGATTAGACAGACTACTATAGACAAAAGGCTCCGTCGATTATTCACATTCATAAGATGTAGATGCTTAGGTCGGTAAATGTTAGCCTTTGTGCCAATAGACGGCACAAGGAATCATTAGAAAGACGGGCTAGGGATGGATTAGTTGCACCAAATGCATTGTTTCATAAAGTGTCAGGTTAAATATGTATTTAGACTGGCATTTGCAAACCCGCAGCATTCTAAAAATTGACTATTGACAGATAAGGTTTGACTGATAGTTTTGTTGTATCAACTTAATACTTTTGGTGTAAGGATAAGCTCCACCAAGTCCTAGATTTTCTGTCATTACTGAGCATTTACAGGGAAACGAAATAACGCTTTCACCACTTTTAAGTTGGTTAGGATTTGCAAACATATTCCGTACAGGAGCACACTCAGCGAAAATCATCTTTCCGATGACATATTCTATGATGTGATTTAGATCCAAATTGAACTCATCAAGTATTTCCTCATTGTCTGCATTGGCATACCTTCCGCAAGGTTCTCCTGTCCTGTAGATGCTATCATTTTTGATTTGGATCTCATCGTAGAAACAAGAATATACACTGGCTATCTTAACAAAGTCATTATTACTATCAAAATTTAAGTTTCGCATTCGTTCCTCAAAAAGATTGATATCAGCTCCCGCATTTTCAATTGCTAGTGCTTTCATACTTTTATCGAACCATATTTCGTTTTCGATATTTTCAAAGCCAATAAGTTCCAGACCCTTTTTTTCTGTACTTGTCTTACGGCACTTTAATCTAATGTCTGCTCTTTTACCAACATAATATAAGCCTGGGATCTTGTAGGGAATAGGTATGATGTATTCAGCATCAAGATCCCACCTTCCTTCAAATGCACTGCAGGGGCAGTATTCATGCACTTGCTCTTCACTTAGGTACGGCGACTTATAATAATGGGCATCATTGAAATCAAAATACATGTTGAGCGGATGCTTAGATTTTGCTGCATTCTCATTTGTTGGTTTAAATACGAAGTATGAAACAATAAGTAGAATTAAAAATACTGCAGCTGATATAAGTTGCCAGACCCATTTATTAGCAACAGTTTGGCCCTTTGCTGCCTCCTCTTCTAGTCGCTTTAGTTTAATTAATTTTTGTACATTATTTATAGCTCTATCGTACATTCCATCTGTTGCACCCCCTGAAATAAGTTTAGTGAAATGGCTATTACTATAACAAAGATCAGTTGAAATCTGTGAATAGTTGCTCGAACCAAACAGGGCTGAGTCGTAAACATAGTCTCCGTAGAGAATTTCTAAGGCACCAATAAACTGATTCTTTTTCTCACTTTTCACTAATAGAAAGTTGTAAAATGTTATAAAAACAAATAAAATATTGCCAATAAATAAAATTGCAGTATAAAATTGTTCATTTTGAAACTACATTAGCAAATATATTCTTTAAGTTAATTTTAATCAAAGATGATAAAACTATTTACATTTGTACTGAGCTTCTTGCTTATTTCAGTATCTATTCATGGTCAACGTACCATAACAGGAACTATCTTGGATGAATCAGGCACACCTGTAATAGGTGCCGCTATTTCAAACCTATCTTTTGGTGGTGGAACTATTTCAGACCTCGATGGTACCTTTAGTCTGAAGGCAAACACAAAGGATAGACTTAGGGTCAGTTATGTAGGATTTACTGATGAAGAATTTATAGTTATTGAAGGGCAAGATACCTATACTACCAGTTTATCCACGGGTCTTGAGATGGAAACAGTAACTGTCTTAGGTTCAAGGGGTAAACCTAGGACGGCGCTAGAAACGGCAGTTCCAATAGACGTCATAGGTGGTGCCCAATTGCAAAAATCCCCTCAAACAGATTTAGCTCAAGCTCTACAATATGCTGCTCCATCTTTTCATTCGACCAAGCAGAATATCGGTCATGGCTCTGATCATATCGACCCTATGTCTCTTAGAGGTCTGGGCGCAGATCAAACTCTTGTTTTGATAAATGGTAAAAGAAGGCATGCTACTGCTCTAATGAATGTGAATGGGACAGTTGCCAGAGGACAAGTTGGAACAGATCTTAACGCTATTCCAATGGCTGCTGTCGACAGAATTGAAATTCTCAGAGACGGAGCAGCTGCACAATATGGTTCAGACGCCATTGCTGGTGTAATCAATGTTGTACTTAAGAAGAACATTAATAAGGGAGAGATTAGGGTAAGAACTGGCTTTTTAGCTAGACCTCCAGAGATTTCTGATGATCTTAATTCTAGAATCACGAATCCTTATGCAGATATACCAGGACTAGATGCACCTACAAGGAATGAGGGAGGAGGCGAAAACTTTCAGGTAAGTGCTAATTATGGGATCGAGCTGGGGAAGAATGGTGGATTTATGAATATGACTCTTAACTATCTGACCAAGCAGCCATTTAACAGAATGGATGACTATTCTCGAGAAATGTTTTCTAGTAGCGACCCTCGACAAGGAGATCCTGTCGCTGAGTTTGCGGCCTTCAATCAAGGAGATCCTGCAGCTATTGCTGCTTACAATGCTAAGTGGGTAGACAACCTTGATAACAATGTATTGCTTGCAGAGGACCAAAGAGGAAGAGCGATTGTGAACGAACTGAATGATCACACAGGACGAAGAATGGCGAACATGGGTGGTTCAGGTACTACAAATGCCGGACTATTCCTAAATATGGAATTACCGGTTTCAGAGATTTCGAAATTTTATGCTTTTGGGGGCTATAATTATCGACTTGGTCAAGCCACAGGCTTTGTAAGAAGACCAAATCAATCAGGAAGACAGTCAGGTCTTTGGCCACTAGGATTTTCGCCTCATTTGGATTCTGATATTCATGATTTGTCGGGAACCTTTGGATTCAATACTCAATTTAATGGATGGGATGTGGATCTCAGCAACAATTATGGGACCAATAGCTTTGGGTGGACCATTTTTAATTCTAACAATGCTTCGCTAGGACTAGAATCGCCTACATCCTTTGAGTCGGGAGGACTTAAGTACGCCCAAAATGTTATCAATTTAGATGTCTCTAAGGGAATAGATATCGGAATTCCACTTAATGTAGGCCTAGGTACAGAGTTTAGACTTGAAAATTTTGTACAAACAGCGGGGGAAGATGAATCTTGGCAAAATTATGATGGTGGTATAAAAGAAGCTGGCTCACAAGTATTTCCAGGTTATCAAAGAGGAAATGATATCAATAAGTTCAGATTCAATTCTGGTATCTACGCAGATATTGAAGCAGAGGTAACAGATGCCTTCTTAATAGGAGTCGCTGGAAGATTTGAAGACTATTCTGACTTCGGAAACAATTTTAGTTGGAAGCTATCGAGTAGGTATAGAGTCACAGAAAACATAACTTTTAGAGGTGCATATTCTACTGGTTTTCGGGCTCCCTCACTACCGCAGAAATTTTTTAGTTCATTCACCTTACAGTTTATAACACTTCCTACAGGGGAGATCGATGGTGTCAACATTGCACACCTGACAGAGGACAGTCCTGTCACGAGAGCATTTGGTATCCAGAAGCTTAAGCCTGAGACTTCCCAAAACATTAGTCTAGGCATGACAGCTAGAATTAATAGATTGTCAATTACGGCTGATGTGTATCAAATTGACATAAAGGACAGAATTGGGATCACCGGAAGATTCAATGGCGGCCAAGATGACAGATTCGCAGCGATCTTACAACCTGCAGGTCTTTCACAAGTTCAATTCATGACTAATGCAGTAGACACCAAGACAAGAGGTCTGGATGTAGTATCGAGTTACCTCTTTCCTTTTGAAAGTGGGAGCTTAAGAATAAATGCTGGTGCGAATTTCACGCAAACAAGAATTCCTAGGGGAAGTGATGGAAATCCAATAATTAAGACTGGAGAGTTCTTGGAGAACTATGCTTCTAATTTATTCAATAGGGAAGAGGTGTCAAGATTAGAGGTGGCACAACCTAGAAGTAAGATCATCTTAGGAGGCTTGTTTAAACTTGGAGCTTTTTCGGCTAATCTAACCTTTACCCGATTTGGAGCAATCGAGTATGTCCATCCTAATGCGAATTTACTTTCAAATGAGTGGGTGGAAGGAGCACCAGAGCAAATGTTAGACCAAACCTTTTCACCAAAAATACTTACCGATCTTGATCTGACTTATTCTATAACAGAGAAAATCGACATTGGAGTGGGAGGTACGAATATTATGAATGTTTACCCAGATAGACATGCTCATGATAACCTCTATGGTGATGGTATGTTCCCTTATAGTAGGAGAGTTACACAATTCGGGATTGCGGGAGCTGGGTACTATGCAAAAGCGAATTTTAGATTTTAATTGTAATACCCTTATTTGTAATTAATTTGAGTTAGGAAGATTTTCTTCCTAGTGAAAATGGCTACCAGAATTGTATGATCATGCAATACTCTGGTAGCCACAATTTATTTTGAATATTATGCGGAATCTCATTCTACTAGTTTTAGGACCTTTGGTCTGTTTATGCATGTACTTTTCCCAAATAGAATTTATCAGTCCTGAAGCTGACAAGATCCTTGGGGTGGCTATGTGGATGATCTTATGGTGGATCACAGAAGTCGTCTCTATCTCGGTGACAGCCTTGATCCCACTAACTTTTTTTCCAATTTTAGGCATCATGCCAATCAAGGAAGTTTCAACTTACTATGGTCATCCCATAGTTTTTCTATTCTTCGGTGGATTTATTATGGCACTAGCTTTAGAGAAAGTGAATCTACATAAGAGGATAGCTTTAAATATAATAAATGTGACAGGCACCCATCCAGACCGCGTGATATTGGGGTTTTTAATATCCACAGCTCTACTTAGCATGTGGATTAGTAATACTGCAACTACTGTTGTTATGTTGCCAATAGCATATTCTGTAATACAATTAATGTCTAAAGATGGAGATGGATTAACAACCGGAGACAAGAGGTTTGCTCTAAGCCTTATGCTTGGCATTGCCTATGCTGCTAATGTAGGAGGCGTTTCAACAATTATAGGAACTCCGCCCAATATTGTTTTGGCTGGATTTATGGAAAGTGAATATGGTTATAGCATTTCATTTTTGGGGTGGATGACAGTCGGTGTTCCATTTGCGGTTTTAATGATTGCATTCATCTATATATTTCTTACGAAAGTGATGTATCGAAACAAGGTAGAGAGATTTGAAAATACTTCAGATTTAATTAAGAATGAATTAAATAGCCTGGGACGGGTCAGTGTTCATGAGAAATTTGTTCTTATCATATTTGTTTTTGCTATTGGTCTTTGGATCTTTAAAAACACGATCAATAGTGCCTTTCCTACTCTTAACCTGACGGATACAACGATCAGTTTACTTGCTGCATTTACCTGTTTTTGCGTTACTCATAGAAAGAAGTTCATTTTTAAATGGGAAGATACGAGGAATTTGCCTTGGGGTATCATCATACTTTTTGGAGGAGGTTTATCCTTGGCAAACGGATTATCACAAGCAGGTATCATCGATCTTATTGGCCAACTCGTTAGTGAAAGTAACAACTGGGATGTCTTGTTAATATCTGCAATTCTGATTACTTTAATGCTGTTTTTGACCGAGCTAATGAGCAATGTTGCGCTTGTAGCAATATTTGCACCTATGGTGGCTGGTGTTGCTATAGGTTTAGATCTCAGTTTGTTGCAGATTCTAGTTCCAGTAACCATTGCTTCAAGTTGTGCTTTTATGTTGCCGATGGCAACTCCGCCTAATGCTATCGTTTTTGCAAGTGGCCACATAAAAGTCAAAGACATGGCTAGGACTGGAATTTTCCTAAATACGATTTCGATTATCCTACTTGTTTTGTTTTTTAGGTTTGTAATACCATATACCATGCCTACAATAAGCATCTAAGATAGCACGGGTATTTGCTTTGAAAAGATCTGACGACATGACTGATGCCAAAGGTAAAAGTTATGGATGCATATTTTTTTCCAGGTTACTGTGATTCTATCACCCAAATTTGGTTTCCTTCGATATCGGCAATGACGCCATACTTAAACGTGTACTTTTCATCACTGCTTGGACCAAAAAGAATTTTTCCATTCATTTTCTTCATCGACTTGAATAGGGTCGTAATATCAGAAACTGCCACTTGCATAACCACTGAGTTGTTTCTTGGGCTACTTGCCGTGTGTTCTACTTCGCTTGCAGGCGTAATTCCAACAATTACTTGCGAATCAGATCCTAGCTCCGTATAGGTATAGGTGCCTTCTTCTTTCGTGATCACCTCGAGACCGAAAGCATCTTTGTACCAATTTACCAATTCTTCGTAGTCATTTGCAAAAACTACAACATTCATCAGTGTCACCTTCATGGCGTTTCTTTATTTGCAACTAAAGTAGGAATTCTTGAAATCTTGACGAAAACTTAAGTCGATAGTGGTAATTGGAGTTCTGCACATGATCAAGCTGTTTCTAGGTATTGAGCAGTAAGCCTTCGAAATGCATCAAATCCATCGCTTTCTCGCATCACTAAGTGCTAGGATTTAGAGCTATCTAAATACCTCGTTTTCTTAAGCATCCCAGAAGCTCGGCTCTTTTTCTATTTATTTCAATGATTCCAACTCTTGTCTTAGATTGTTGATTGCTTGAACTTCATATTGGTTATGGAATTCTTCGGTCTTGAAAAGTCTCTTCATTGAAAGAAAATGATTGATTACTTTCTTACGGCCTCGGTAGTAGAGAAAGTTAGGATAGATTGAGTATTCTTTTCTAATATTTTCACAATACTTTTTGTAATCTGATGGCTTTCTCCCTAAGATAGATAGGTCGGCATCTATAAATAAGTTGGTATCGGAATTTTGATCTTCTTTGTGGTACTTGGTAGCAAGAATTTGCTGTTGGCAAATGTTGATATCGTCTTTATGAAAACCTATTTCAGCCATTCTTTTCATTGCTAATTCTGCACTCCTTTCTTCATTATTTTTCTTGGTTGACTTGTAGATTATATCGTGGTAGTATAAGGAAAATAACATAAGCGGCCAGTTTTTGACACTATCCTTGACATTTTCTAGTTGTAAAAGGAGGTCTTCTAGATGTTCTAGATTGTGATAAAACCTATTGGCCTTAGAGTAATTAGTTTCAATTTCGTTCCAAAGGTCATTTGTGATGCTTTGACTTACTCCATAGGTGGTAAGTAATTTGATGTAGGTCGGCTTTAGCATTCTGATAGTTGGCTATGGCTCCTCATGCTAGAGTCATTTGGGAAAACAAATTTGAAATAATTGTCAGCATATATGATTATAAACTGCTAAAGTTGAATGAAAATTGTACTTGATATGTGGGTTAAGCTCTGTCCTATTTTGGAACGTATCTATTTCGTTTGGATTGCAGTCCAAGACAGACACGTCGCCCTCTTAGAGTCTTGGAATCGAACAGCCTTCTTCTAGAAATCAAAACAGCAAGGTTTAAGGATCGCATTTAGGATTTAAGGCATTTGTAGTTGGCTAACTTCTGCGCCTTCTAGCATTAGAAGTCGCTAGTCTCAATGGCTTGCGTTTAGTTTCCTTTAGTCATCATCTCAGCATACTCCACGTACTTCTCTTCGTCAACTTGGATTCCTTGCCAAGTGTCTAAGAGCATTCTTCTTATTTGATTATCAATCGAGGTCTGAATATCATTTCTGTAGGCTTGGTAGTCATCGAAGTGAGTCTGACTGATGCGATTGAATCGGTTTAGAAAAAAGGAAACTGGATTGAACCAAAAAGTACCACTTATAAAGTCATTCTTCTCCTTACTTTCTTGTTCGACCGGATCAATACTGGCCTTTTTTAACTCATTGATCAAGGAGTAGCGGGAAATACTCATCGCAAAACCGCGAAGCACACTATCCTGGTAAACAGGACTATCTAGTATTTCCGGGAGCAGGTCACTTACTTTCTGTCGGTATATACTGTCCGGTAATTCAAAAAGCTCATTTTGCTGATCTCGTACGTATATCATTTCTGTCATAAGATTGACTGGCTGCTTGATGCTTATGTACTGGTAGACCGCAGCAGGAATAATGAAGCAGAAAAGTAGATATATCCCTATCATCTTTAAGGTAGCATTAAGAATACTTGTGCTTTTTTGCAAGATAAAGAAATACAGCATTGACCAGAAAAGGAGATAGAGAAAGGCATAAAGCATCATTTGGCCGAAGGCCACACTAGCTTCGCTTAAAACATCTGTTATTAGTGCCCCAAAACCTAGCAAGGAGACCAAGACTAAGAAAATAAGAAGGACATAGAAGCCCACTCTGACCAGTAGCCAAGTGGTTTTGGAAGCTGTCTGAAGTTCTACTAAAGGCATAAAGCCCTGTTCTGTCTCAGCACTCTTTAGATTGTACATCAACACAAGTAGTACCAAAGGCATCAAGAAAAGAAGGGCAAAAGTAAAATCTAACGTACCTAGTTGCAGACGTTCTGGATTCGCGATTTCCTCTGCTAAATCAGCGTCGTAAGGGCTTGCCATAAAGGCAATTTTCTTGTAGAATCCGTATTGCTCACTTTGCCCAATACTGTATATCATTGCTGGCGAAGGCGTTTTGAAGTCGTA
>CAZMYK010000106.1:0-9724 GCA_964570435.1 uncultured Saprospiraceae bacterium
TATTTATTGATGAGGCATATGCACTTGCAAGGGCAAATGATGATTCGAAGGATTTCGGAAGGGAAGTGATAGAGATTCTCGTGAAGGAAATGTCTAATGGCCCAGGAGATATGGCTGTTATTGTGGCAGGATATCCGAAAGAAATGGAGCACTTTGTGGCCTCGAATCCTGGCCTGAAATCTAGATTTAAGCTTTTTTATGACTTTAAGGACTACCTCCCTCAGGAACTGTCTCTTATTGCAGACTATGCTTGTGAAGAAAAGGAAGTGATCCTAACTAGTGATGCAAAAATTGCAATCGACGAGCTTATCGTCGATGAATATAGAGATAGAGACAAGACCTTTGGAAATGCTCGATTTGTTTTCGACCTTATAGAAAAGGCTAAGGTTAACTTAGGCTTAAGAATAATGGAAGGAAGGACTGAACATCTCTCTTCCAATGATTTATCTGTTATCAATGCTAAGGATGTAGGTCAAATCAAGGAGGAAGACAGGTCTATCCAACCTAATATCCCGGTAGACGACAAATTGCTAGCCGCTGCTATGCAAGAGTTGAATAGCTTGATCGGGATTGATAACGTGAAAAAGCAAATCAGTGAATTGGTCGAGATCGTGAAATACCATAAAGAAAGTGGTCGAGACGTACTTAACAACTTTTACCTGCATACAGTTTTTGTAGGGAATCCTGGGACCGGTAAGACCACGGTAGCAAGGATACTGACGAAGATCTATAAGGCTCTTGGCATTCTGGAGCGAGGACATATGATCGAAACAGACAGGCAGGGTCTGATTGCCGGTTTCGTTGGTCAAACGGCCACCAAGACTGCAGAAAAAATTGAGGAGGCAATGGGTGGTGTCCTCTTTATCGACGAAGCATACGCACTTTCTAACTATAATGGGCTGCAAGGTGATTATGGCAATGAGGCCATCCAGACGATTCTCAAGCGCATGGAAGACCAACGTGGCGAGTTTTTTATTTTTGCTGCAGGCTACCCAGATAACATGGAAGTATTTCTAAAGGCTAATCCTGGCTTAAGTTCTAGATTTGACAAGATCTTAAAGTTTGAGGACTACTCGCCTTCTGAACTTTCAATGATAGCGATGAAGATGATTACCGACGAACACTACCACATTACCTCTAAGGCCGCCAATTTACTTGGAGAGAAACTAGAATATGCGCACAAGTTTAGAGATAAGTTCTTTGGAAATGCTCGAGATGTCCGTAATGTTGTGCTAGAAATCATCAAAAACCAAAATCTTAGACTAGCTGCTATAGATCAAGATGATCGACCCAAAAAGGGTAAGTCACAAATCATCTTCGATGATGTCAAGATTCTTGACCTGGAGGCTGATATGAAGGTGTTTAATAAGCCTTCTATTGGATTTAAATCTTCCAAGTAGACCCTAGAACTTTGCTTTTAAGCCAATTCGTGCATTTAAGCCAAAGTTTGAATAGTCAAACCATTCCTGGTATTCGCTACCCAGCAGATTGTTAATCTCAGCAAATAGGTTGAATTGCTCCGTTATCATATAATTGGCACCCACGTTCAAATCTACCATGTAGGGCAGTTCTTCGACTTCACGATCATCATTAAGCACAGAAAGTCCATCGCGTAGGAAGAGGGTGGAACTAATAGCGAGCTTATTTTTTAGTGTTCGATACACTGCTTGAATGTCAAACGTGTAGGTTGGAAGATGCCAGGCAACAATATTGTAGTAGTTGTAGTCGAAACCAGCATGCAGATCTAGACTTTCTGACCATTCATAGGCAATATTCGCCTTAATATTTAATACCCTTGCACTGTCAGCATCAATCGTGAATTGCCTCAGTCCTTGATCATTAATTTGATTTCTAAATAGTACTAGATCGTCGCTTGTACCGTAGCCTATTGAAGTCTCATAGTGCAAAGCTTTGAGCCTTCCCCTAAGACCAAACCCATATCTCTGATGAACTGTATTCCTCAGTTGTGCAGTAACATTGGTGTCTAGGAAAGGATTCTTTTCAAATAGGTGCTGCAAATTATTCTTCTCCACTTCACCCTTCCAAAATACAAAAGGAATAAGGGTGCCGTTTTTCAAGGCATAGCTAAGTGAAAGATCCGGAAGGTAGTAGTTTCTGCCACCGGGAGCAAATACAAGGTCAATACCTGCTGATAGACCAAAGTCGTCAGTGTGGTAAGCAAGTTTAGGCCGAATGTGGTAGTTGTTGTATGACAATGTAGCGGTATCAAGAATATTACTGATATCCACAAGCCCACTGATCTCAGCTGAGAATTCCTCAGCTATGCGTTTTCTAGCAAGGAGGTTTAGATCAAAATTGTTTTCATAAAGGTTTTCGTTTACAAGTGAGAAGTTCTGATAGTCGAAGCCAATCATGTAATCTAGATCGAATTCATTTTCTTCACTGTTCCATAGCTTGAAATTTACGCCGTAATTTCTGAGGTTTCTAAAGTATTGGCTGCTATCTACTTCAGTAAAGTCGTCTAGAGGAGACCCATAGAAGGCAACATTTCTTTGCTTGTAGTTACTGCCTAGTTGGAAACTCACTAACTCGTTTAAATGGTGTTGCACCCCAAGGTCAACATCAATCTTTCTGTATTTTTGAAATAGCTCTTTTTTGTTTTCTTGGGTAAAAAAGTCGCCATTTAGGAAGATTTCTGTTTCTCGTGCAGTCAAATAATGGTACCCAAACCCAGCATCTAAGGTCCTGAGATTTCCAGCAGAAATTTCTGCAAATCCTCGATAGAACTTACGTGGAGCTTCCTTGGCAATAGATAGGGGTCTAATAGATGGTTCAAGGTAGTTGAGGGCGAGTGGCTTAATGCTGACGTTATAATCGAATGACTTAAGCACTCTTTGTGCAGGTGGCTCTGGAACAATATTGACCTTACGTGCATCTTCAAGCCTAGCTTCGAATTGCTTCACCACCTCAACTTGTTCTGCTGGTAGATCCTTAATTGTGTCTGGCGTTTGAGCTAGTAGCCAATGGCTAGTTAACATTAGAGCAAGTATTATTATCTTATTCATTTCCACCGATTGTATCTAGGTTAATAGTTCTACCTTCTTCCCTTATTCGACTGCTACTTTCTTCTGCCTGTCCTAGTAGGATCAATTGTGCTTTTGCTTCTGCTTGCAATTCTTCTGACTCACGAAAGTTTTCAATTACTGCTTCTATCGCTGCACGAGCATTAAACAGGTCCCCTTGTAGAATCATTATTTCTGCATAAAGCAAAAGATTCTTGGCCACCCAGAAAGGATAGGTGGTCGAATTACTAATGGACTCAAGTGTGATTTCTTCTGCCAGTTCAACTTCCTCGGCCACGAAAAGAATCCTATTTCTTAGATAGCGGGCCTCATAACGAGCTTCATTGTCTAGGAGTAAGATGACTTGCTCTAGGTTGGCTATTGAGGCCTCGTACGTTTTATTTTTGTAGTGCATTTTGCCAGCAAAGTAATGCGCAAGTCCTTTGTGCTCTTTTCTTGCTAAAGGGTTTAAGATTACCATACTTGTGTATGCGAGTGTAGCCTTTGTGTTCCCGAAGCGGTAGGCAGATCTCATAGCACCCACCTGTGCCTCATAGGTAATTTGCTCATCTGCACTGACATCCTGAAGTAAGCTATAGTAGTTAAATGCTTCTTCGAATTTCTGAAGGTCATTATAGGCGATCAATGCAGCGTTTTGAATGGCATCCTCGTAATACATAGATTGGCCAGCAGATATAAGGAGATCGTAGTCTGGGAGAGCTTCAGCATAGCGATTAAGAATCACCTTGCTTTGTGCTCGATTGTAGATGGCTTTGAGTCTACTGACTCCCTTAGGGAAACGGTCTATGTACTTCGTGTAGCTGTCTATGGCTTCGATATACTCACCGTTTTCGAACCTTACTTCAGCGGCTTCATAGGATAGGGAGTCTCGTTCTAGATTGGACATCTTATAACCTGTGACTTCTTCTACCAGGGCAACGAATTCTGCTGTTTGTCCAAGGTCTTGTACGTATATTTCTTCGAGTGCTAGTAGGGCCTCTTGGATTTCTAGTTTGCTGGGATTACTACCGAACAGACTTGTATAGCGCTTCACTGCCTTTTCAGTTTCACCTTGATTATACGCAATGAGTCCTAGTTTAAGTAAGGTGCGAGGTTTAAGAGGTGAGGGTGAATTCAAGGCAAGGATTTTCTCATATGCAATCTCAGCTTCTCGTGATTGATTAAGTGACAGTAAGGTCTCGCCAACTTGAAAGTGTGCATCATCAAGAAATGAAGAAGTGGGTTGGCTACTGACCAAGTTTTCCATTACTACAATTTTTTCATAGGGCTTACCTTGGAGACCATTAATCATTGCCCATTGGAATAGGGCGTAGTCGCGACCAGGAAAATCGAGTTCAGAAGCCGCCTTGTAATTCTGTGATGCCTCTGGGTACTTATTTAAAGTGAAGAAGATATCTGCAATTCTATTGCTTGCATCTGCATAAATTTGCTTTGACTTAAGTGCTTCGCTTGAATCGAAAATCTGACTTTTACAGTCTTTAAAATGGTCTAAGGCCGCTGTATAATTTTTTGTTTTTAGGTAGTTGTAGCCTTGCAAGTAGTTTGCCACTCCGGGACTTGCACTATCCGGCAATTTGGAAGTCATTTCTGCAAGGGTGAAGTATTGATTCAAATACTCAATGCTTGATTGGTAGCTTCTTTTTTGATGTTCTAGGTCTGCAATATGATAGAAGATAACTGCTGAGTAGTAATTGTCCACAGGGGTTCTAGCCGCTCTTTTGAGTGTTTCGAGCGCAAGCTTCCGGTCACCATCTTTGATTAACTGGATACCCCTTTCTAAGACCACCTTCTGGTAAGCTTTTAGAATTGCTGGTGACTTATTTTCTAAGCCTTCGATCGTCCTTATAACCATCGGATAATCCTTTGAAGATTCGAACAAGTCACCAAGAACTGACTGCGCACCTCCGTAGTGAAGTGAACTTGGGGCCAGTGTGATCAATGAGGAAATGGCTGCCCGATCATATCCCAACTCTGCTGACAACTTCCCGTAATTGTAGCTTGCCTCTTCTCGTAGGTCCTGATTGCCTTCATATTGGGTCACTTTTTTGAAGGAAATTCTAGCTTCTTCTTTTTGGTCAAGCTTTAAAAATGCATCCCCCAGATAATTGCTACTAATCTGGCCCATCTCATTTTCCAAGTTACTTAGTTCCTTGAAGTTTGGGATGGCTTCTTTGAACATCCCAAGCTGGTACTGTGTAAATGCAAGCTGGTAGAAGTCCTCCTTCCGCATCTTCCTTGACTTTTTTTCATAGAATTCTAAGTGAGGAAGTGCCTGTTCATATTCTTGCAATAGGAAAAAAGTCTGACCCAAAATGTGTCTTAGTTCTTTGGTATTTTCTACTCCTGCTATCTGTAGCTGCGAAGGAATGTAGTCCAAAATTTCGTCGTACTTCTTTTGTTCGAAGTAGATCTGTGCGATGTAGTAGGGGATTCTTGCCTTGTAATCAGCTCTATTTTCTAAAAGGAAGAAGTACTCTATCGCGTTCTCATAATTTCTATTAAAAAAAGAAATCATGGCCATGTAATAATAGGATTGAAAATAGTACTTCGTATCCTTACCCAGAATAGATTTTAGATGGTTCTCTGCTCTAGAGAAATCTTTGCCTAAGAAATACATATATCCTTTCTTGAATAGCACCTCATTTTTCTGCTTTTCAGCAAGCAAGTCAGGTTCTAGTTTGTTGTAGAAATCCAATGCTTCCGGGTACCTTTTCTGGGCAAATTTTTCATCCCCAAGGTCTTTTAATGCACTGTAGGCTAGGGGATCTGGCTTGTTAGAAAGGTAGAAATCAAGCATTTGCTTTTCTCCACCTGGAAACTTCCCGTACAAACTCGCTTTGGCAGCTAAGTACGTAGCTTTCTTGATTAAGACCTGATCAGCCTCGCTTGTGACTTCCGGATGTAAGTCAAGTGATTTTGCCAACTCTACCTTTGCAAGACCATACAGTTTCTGGTCGAACAAGGTGATTGCTTCTTGCAAGTGAAAGTCTGCATTGGTATAAGTTGCCGACCTTTGGCAATAACATGTGGTACTTAATCCTAAATAAATTACAATAACAATGCTTCTTAGCATAGGAAAATAGGTTTAATATATTAAAACTTATTTTAATGTATAAAGATTGCTATATGTCTAATTTTTTATCTTGAGAAAATGTAATTGTCTGTCGGGAGGTACAGGTACATTAAGGAGATCAGTAGAACGAGTAACTTTCGATTGATATTGTTCTTGACCTAAAATTTATAAGTAAGACCGTTGTTGATTTGGTAACTAAGACCAGGTATTTCTTCTGGCGGGTGCGCGTCGAATCGGAATGATATAATGGCCGTAAATCTTAAGTTTCTAGTAATGGTAAAGTTTAGTTTGGAGTCGTTCGCAATCCGATAATCGAAAAAATCCTGGATTAATGGTTGGAAATAGGTTGTGTTGGAAAAAGTAGCGTTGTCAGAAGGGACCAATGTATAAGTGAGGTACGAACTCATTCGATGGTTTCTTTCTATGAGTGCTGGGTCAAGCAAGGATTCAAATTCATACATGTAGGCCATGCCAAGGTAGAATTTGGCCTTTTCATGTGGTGATAGTTTAAATCGAGGGCCTATACCATTTAGGAATCTTTGCCTTATCTTCGTGAGAGCATTGGTCTGGATTTGGAAAAAGTATTCCATTCGAAGCCACTTATTCACCTTGCGATTGTACCTGAAATGCGCCTGTGTTCGATCATCAAACCTCTCTCCATTGGCACTAATTATATTATAGTTCGCCACCAATAAGAAGAGGTCTTTTTTAGTCTTAAACTGCAAATGAGAGCCAGCAGTAGCCGAAAATACAGACTTGGTGAACTTTGATGCAGCAATGGCAAGACCAATATTTCCAGCCCAGCCAGTGCTATCAGTAACTAGTCTCCTTTCCTCGATATTGTATATCTGGCATAAGCCCAATTGGCTTAAAAGCAAAAAAACAATGGCCAGGTAAATCTTCCTAGGCAAACTCAGAAATGGTTCTTTCGATAATCTCGCAGCACTCCTCTAGCTGCTCATCGGTCATAACAAGCGGCGGAGCAAAGCGGATAATATTACCATGAGTTGGCTTAGCGAGTAGACCATTCTTGGAAAGTGCAACGCAGATGTTCCAAGCTGTATCGCTGTCTTCATCATCATTAATCACAATTGCATTAAGAAGCCCCTTGCCTCTTACTAAGGTGACTAGATCATTGGTATCAACTATTTGTTGCATTCTAGCTCTGAATTTAACTCCTAGTTCATAGGCGTTTTGCTGCAACTTCTCATCCCTTATTACTTCTAATGCGGCTATAGCTACAGCACAAGCCAGTGGATTCCCCCCGAAGGTTGATCCGTGCTCACCAGGTTTGATGCAGTTCATAACTTCATCGTCAGCAAGGACGGCGGAGACAGGAAAAACTCCACCAGATAAAGCCTTCCCTAGGATGAGTACGTCAGGTCTTACTTCAGGCGTATTTTCACACTGACTTTTGCAGGAGCAGTTACCGCATGTCGCTAGCAATTTGCCAGTCCTTGCAATTCCAGTTTGCACCTCATCAGCTATAAATAGAGCATTGTGTTCCTTGCAAAGTTTGGATGCACCAGCAAGATATCCCTCGTCTGGTACAAATACCCCCGCTTCTCCCTGGATTGGCTCTACCAGAAATCCTGCAACGCCGGGTTTTTTCAAGGCTTCTTCTAATGCTCCAAGGTCATTGTACGGGATCACCTCTATACCAGGTAGGTAGGGTCCAAAATTTTTAGTGGCTGTTGGATCTGTAGATGCTGAAATCACACCAAGAGTTCTTCCATGAAAATTTCCAGTCGCAAAGATGATTGTCGCAGTGTTCGCTTCTAGCCCTTTCTTTTCATATGCCCACTTTCTACAGATCTTTATTGCCGTTTCGACCGCTTCAACCCCAGTGTTGATGGGAAGCACCTTATCATAAGCAAAGTACTCTGTTACATAGCGCTCATATTTTCCAAGCATATCATTATAAAATGCCCGCGAAGTCAGTGTCAACTCCTTGGCTTGATCTGCTAGGGCCTGGATGATTCTAGGATGGCAATGCCCTTGGTTAACTGCGGAATACGCAGAAAGAAAGTCATAGTATTTTTTACCTTCTACATCCCATACATAGACTCCTTCACCCTTACTAAGTACAACAGGAAGCGGATGATAATTATGCGCACCATACTTATCTTCTAAGTCAATTAGTTCTTCTGAATTTAAAGTAGTCTGTATCATTAGTTTCTCTTTTTTAGCAAATTTAGATTTTTAAATTACTTCTTTAGAAGTTCTTGGTGAATATCAGAAATCTGATTTAGAAGGTTGCCCACTATGTCATTATAAATCACCTGATCACTCAGCTTGATCTTTTCAGAATCTGAACTTTGATTCTCCATGCGGGCTAGAATATCTTTTCGACTTGTTTGGTCCCTTTCTTTTATCCTTTTTATCCTTACTTCCATCGGTGATACAACTGTAATGAGGCAATCAAAGTCCTCATATGTACCATTTTCTACAAACAAGGCAGCTTCATTGATGAGGTAGGGCAAATCAGAATTTTTGACTAAGAATTTCTGGAAATCTTCCCTTACCGCAGGGTGCACGATCTGATTCAATCCACTGAGGAGTTTCTTATTGGAGAAGACTTTACCAGCGATGTAGGCCCGATTTATCTCGTTCTTATTCGTGTAGGCCTCGCTACCTAAGAGTGACTTAATCTTTGATCTAACACTTGACTTATTAGTCATTAGCAGCTTTGCGTTAATGTCACTATCATAGACCGGGACTCCTATCTTCTCGAATATCCGAGCAACGTAGGATTTGCCGGAACCTATTCCCCCTGTTAAGCCAACAGTTTTTGTCACCATGTGATCTATTTGTGTTAATTTGCGTTTGTATTGTAAGATCCAGTATTGGTCGCAAGATATTGTTAACGTTACCTGAGAATCCTTGTTATCAAAATAAAGATAATACATAGTATCATAATTTGCTTCTTCCTCGCCACTTCTGTTCTTGAAGCGCAAGTCAGTGTCGACTTTACGGTTGATTTTGCGGAAGGCTGTGAGACGGTCCAGTCACAATTCACAGATCTTTCTACCTCAAGTGCTGGTAGTATCGCAAGTTGGGCGTGGGAAATCGGTGAAGTAAACAGTTCCTTAATGAATCCGGGACGAGTCTTTACCGATATCGGAGCATTTACCGTATGCTTGACTGTGACTGACGTTCAAGGGAATAGCGATCAACTCTGCAAGGTGGACTACATTAAGGTTTACGATAAGCCAGTTGTGGACTTTACCTATGATCCAAATGTGGGCTGTTCACCCTTACTGGTCAACTTTAATAGTCAGGCTTCAAGTCCCAATGGTAGTATCGTGGAATGGGTCTGGGGTTTAGGTGGTGTCGATGGCAGCAAGACCAGCACGGATCCTAATGAGGCTATTTTCACAACTTACGAAGACGAAGGTTTTCACACGGTTTCACTCACTGTCATCGACAACAAAGGATGTCAACAGTCAGTGACCAAACTCGATATTATCGAAGTTGATGAAAAGCCCGAAATTATTATTGGAACCGTCGATCCGATCGGCTGCAAGTTTCCAATGACAGTCGACTTTGAGAATTTTGGCTCTTCAAACAATGTCATCTACGATTGGGATTTTGGAAATGGGCAAAG